>JAWOHI010000051.1:0-7313 GCA_046485255.1 Bacteroidales bacterium | reverse complement strand
CATTGGCGCTCATTTCGATAACCTGTTTAATGCCAGTCTTTTGGCTCGAGCAAACTTTAGGAACACCTGGAATAAGGGCGACCAGCTCACCTTCGACCTCAACCTGGGGGAGAACCCGCATCTGAGGGGTTCCTACTACTTCCTCTTCAGGAACAAGAACCAGTACGGGCTGGCTACTGAATTCAACCGGATCTTCGCGTACGATTACCTGGATGGCCGGAGGATTAGGAGCTATACATACCGCGACCTGCTCCTGGAATTTCTGGTGAGGACCACCTGGCGGGATATCTATGCCTCCGATTTCGGCATCCAGAGCGAGTTGGCCTGGATCTCACCCAACGTTAGCGATTGGAACATTGACGCTTTTAATTCCAGGATGATCAACCTTTTCGGGCAGCTGAGGCTCGACAACTTCAACCAGGTGCCCTATCCCACCTCCGGCCAGAAGGCCGAATTCACGGTGAGGGGCGTCAACAGCATCTCCTTTGGAAAGGTCTATCCGGCCCTTATCCTCGATTTCCGGTACCGCCAAGCCTTTGAACTGTCACCGAAAATCAGTCTTCAACCCTCTCTGATGGCGGGATTTGCCTTTGGCGACACGATTCCCTACCCCTACCGCTCCTACCTGGGAGGCCTCGGTTTCTACCATAAAAGCGTGATCCCCTTTGTGGGCAGCGAATATATGGAGCGAGCCTCCAACCACGCGATTGTCCTCCGGACCGACGTCCAGTACCGCTTCAGGCACAACCACTATTTCATCCTGAAATGCAACGTGGCCAAGTCGTTCGATTCATTCGACCGGTTTATCGACCCCAAGACCTCCCTGGCCGGAATGGGGATCACTTACGGATACAGCAGTCCGGTGGGTCCTCTCGAACTGACCCTGATGGGGTCCACCGGCTCGAAAAGGCCTATCCTTTTCCTCAATCTCGGGTACTGGATCAGGTAATCATCGCGCTGGTCCAATCCGGACCAGATGGTTTTTGGCGCCATTGGCAAATCCTTTCTATCTTTGCCGCGCGATGAAAGCAAGCGACCTACTATCTCTTTATCAGCAGCATCCCAACCTTATCCGGATGCTCGGTTTCATTGAATCGGGCGAAAACAAGACACTTCATCTCAACGGGTTATCCGGATCCAGCTCCGCGCTTATGCTGGCCGCCCTCTCCCAGATCAACCGGCAGGCCAGGCTCATCCTCCTGGCGGAGCGGGAGGAGGCCGCCTATTTCTTTACTGATTTGACGCATCTCCTCGGCGAGGAGAACGTCTACTTCTTCCCCTCCAGCTACAAGCGATCCATCCGGATGCAGCAGATCGACAAGGATAATATCCTGATGCGTACCGAAGTGCTCAACAAGCTGGCCACCAGGAACAACAGGCCCCTTGTGGTCACCTACCCCGAAGCCCTCCTCGAAAGGGTGGTGTCGCGCAAGGAACTCCAATCCAACACACTGGTAATGAGGCCCGGGGAGAAGCTGGGGATGGAATTCGTGATCGAGGTTCTTCAGGAATACGGGTTCCGCAGGTCCGATTTCGTATGGGAACCCGGGCAGTATGCAGTCAGGGGCGGCATCATCGACGTGTTCTCCTACTCGGCTGAACATCCCTACCGGATCGATTTTATCGGGGATGAGGTGGAGTCCCTACGGAATTTCGATGTGGAGGACCAGCTCTCCCGGAACAAGGTGGACCGCATCTCCATCGTTCCCAACCTCAATGAAAGGCTTGGGCAGGAAGCGGTACAGACCCTCTTCGACTTTTTTCCCCAGGCCAGCCAGGTGTGGAGTCGCGACCTGGCCTACTGCCTCAGCCGGATGGAACAGATCCTCGAAGGGATCGATCTGCTGGCTTCAGACGACCTCAGGGGAATGAGCGGGAATATCCAGTTTGAGGAGGAGGGAATGGTTGACCCGGTGATATTCAGGAAGAAACTCATCAATCCTGATGAACTGCTCACCCGTATCAGCCAGGTTCAGGTGGTTGAGTTCGGGCAGAAACACTTTTTCCCCTCGACCATCAGCTTCCTGTTTTCGACCACCCCGCAACCCGCGTTCAACAAGAATTTCGACCTCCTGAGGGATAAGATCACCGGTAACGCCGGAGAGGGATACCGGACCATCCTGCTGTCCGACAATTCCAAACAGCTGGAGCGGCTCAAGGCAATCATCAATCCGGAGATGGATATGAATGTCGAGGAGCTGACAATGGCCCTGCACGAGGGATATTACGACCACGACCTGCGGCTGGCCCTGTTCACCGACCACCAGATCTTCGAACGGTACCACCGGTTTAAGGTCCGCTCCTCCTTTGGCAAGAAGGAGGCCCTCAACATCCGGGAGCTCACCGACCTGCACCCGGGGGATTACGTGGTTCACGTGGATCACGGCATTGGCCAGTTCGGCGGGTTGGAGACCGTTGAGATAAACGGGAGGAGGCAGGAGGCGGTCAGGCTGGTGTACAAGGATCAGGATGTCCTCTATGTCAGCATTCATTCGCTCCACCGCATCTCCAAATACAAGGGCCGGGAGGGTGAAAACCCAAAAATCTACAAGCTGGGATCAGGGGCCTGGCAGGCGCTCAAGGCCAAGGCCAAATCCAGGCTCAAGGATATCGCGCGCGATCTCATCCTCCTGTATGCCAAGCGGAAAGCCACCGAGGGGTTCGCCTTTTCGCCAGACACCTACCTGCAGCACGAGCTGGAGGCCTCCTTCCTTTACGAAGATACGCCGGATCAATGGAAGGCCACCCAGGATGTAAAGGCTGATATGGAATCCACCGTTCCGGCCGACCGGCTGGTATGCGGGGATGTCGGCTTTGGCAAGACCGAGGTGGCGGTGCGCGCGGCTTTCAAGGCGGTGGCCGACTCCAAGCAGGTGGCCATCCTGGTGCCCACCACCATCCTGGCATTGCAGCACTACAAGACCTTCCGGGAGCGGCTGCGGGATTTCCCCTGTACGGTGGAATATACGAGCCGCCTGAGGCCGGCGCGGGAGCAGTCGCGCGTGCTCCGCGAGGTCGAGGAGGGGCAGGTCGACATCCTCATCGGGACACACAAACTGGTTGGCAAAGGTGTGAAATTCAAGGATCTGGGACTTTTAATCATTGACGAAGAGCAAAAGTTCGGGGTAGCCGTCAAGGAGAAGCTCCGGCAGATGAAGACCAATGTCGACACCTTAACCCTTACGGCAACACCGATCCCCCGCACCCTGCAATTCTCGATGCTGGGCGCGCGTGACCTGTCGGTCATCAACACCCCTCCCCCCAACAGGCAGCCGGTAATCACCGAGCTGCACACCCTCAACGAGGAGCTGATACGGGAGGTGGTGGATTACGAATTAGACCGTGACGGGCAGGTGTTCATCATCCACAACCGCGTGCAGAACATCGGGGAGGTGGAGGCGATGATCAACCGGGTGGTACCCAAGGCAAGGACCATCGTGGCGCACGGACAGATGGAAGGCCGGGTGCTGGAGGACCGGATGCTGGGGTTCATCAACGGCGACTACGACGTCCTGATTGCCACCTCCATCATCGAGAACGGGCTCGACATCCCCAACGCCAACAGCATCATCATCAACAACGCACACCATTTCGGGCTGAGCGACCTGCACCAGCTTCGTGGCCGGGTGGGCCGCTCCAACAAGCGGGCCTTCTGCTACCTGATCGCCCCGCCGATGCACCTGCTCACCCCGGAGGCGCGACGGAGGCTCAAGGCGATCGCCGACTTCTCGGAGCTGGGCAGCGGCTTTAATATTGCCCTCCAGGATCTGGACATCCGCGGGGCCGGCAACCTCCTCGGGGCCGAGCAGAGTGGGTTTATCGCAGATATCGGTTTTGAAACCTATCAAAAGATTCTCAATGAGGCGATTGCAGAGCTGGCCTCGGAAGTGGGGCGGCAGATGGGAGACGGCAGACAGCAGACAGCGGGCGGCGATCGGCAAACGGCCGTCCGCCGTCCGCCGTCCGCCGGCGGATATGTTTCCGATCCAACGATCGACTCCGACCTGGAGTTGCTGTTTCCAGAATCTTACATCGAAAGCACCCGCGAGCGGGTCAGGCTTTACCGGGAGCTCGATGAAGTGGCCAACGAGGAGGCGCTTGAAAAGTTTTGTATTCAATTGACCGACCGGTTCGGTGAGATGCCACCCCAGACGAAGGAGCTGATCAACATAGTGCGAACCAGGTGGATGGCGATGAAGTACGGCATTGAGCGGATCCAGCTCAAAAACGACCGGATGGTGCTCTATTTCATCAGCGACCCCGAATCCAACTTTTATCAGTCGGGCGAGTTCACCGCCGTCCTCAATTACGTCCAGAAGAACCCTAAACGGTGTCATATGAAGGAGATCAACGGCAAGTTGACCCTCAGCTTCGGCAATGTCCGGAGCGTCAGCAAGGCACTGGAACTGCTGGGTGGGTTCCAGGTGGACGGCAATGGCGTTCGATGAAGAACGTGAATGTCGTGAATGTCGTGAATGTCGTGAATGGTAAATAGTAAATGGTAAATACAGAATGAACCTGGTCATCGATGCGGGCAATACAAGGATCAAGCTGGCTCTCTTTGTTAGCGACAAGCTGGTATCCCTCGATGCCGTAACCGAATGGTCGGAGGAGGCGCTCTTCCGGTCTTTCGATCAATTCCCTGGCATCAAGTCGGTTATAATCAGTTCTGTACGCGGTATCCCGGAGTGGGTGCCAACCTTTTTTGCCGACCGGCGGATCCCGGCGACCGTGATGAGCGCCCACCTGCCGATGCCGATACGCATCGGGTACGAGTCGCCCGGCACGCTCGGCAAGGACCGTATCGCCGCCGCAGTTGCCGCAGCAGCTACCTTTCCGGGTAAGCCGGTTCTGGCCATCGGAGCCGGCACCGCCCTCACGTTCGACCTGGTCCTGGCCGACGGGCTCTATCCAGGCGGCAACATTTCCCCCGGGATGCGGATGCGGTTCAAGGCCTTGCACGAGCAGACGGCCAGTCTGCCGCTGGTCGAGCCGGTAGCGGAGGTGCCGCTGATTGGCCGAAATACCCGTGAAGCCATCCTCGCCGGCGTAATCAATGGAATGGTTTACGAGATTGACAACTCAATCAACTCACTGAGAAACAAATACAACGATTTACGGGTGATTTTGACCGGAGGCGATGCGGCCGTATTGTCGAAGCTGTTAAAAAACGCCATATTTGTAACCGACAATCTAGTATTAATAGGCCTGAATCGCATCCTGATGCACTTGAACCAGGAAATTAGGGGGTCTGGTGCGGTTGATAAACATTCGAATGAGAAATAAATATCTGCTGCGATGGATTCCGCTGCTACTGGCGGTCTTTGCCATTATTGAGCCCGTCGGGGCCCAAAACCTCACCACGTCGCCCTACTCCCGCTTCGGCATCGGCGACCTGGTCAACCGGACAACCGGCCGCGGCCAGGCAATGGGCGGGCTATCAGCCGGGCTTCAATCCTCCAGGAACCTCAACCTGCTCAACCCGGCCAGCCTGGGCGCGTTCGACACGCTCAATTTCATCTTTGAGATGGCCGCGTTCGACCGCCTGGCCAGCCTCCAGTCGGCCGACCTGCAACGGACCACGAACAACATCGGCGTATCCTACGTAGGACTTGCCTTCCCGATCACGCGCTGGTGGAAAGCCGGAGCCGGGGTGCTCCCGTTCAGCAACGTCGGATACAATATGGCCTCCAAGGAGGAGTACCCGCAGATGGGAAGCGTCACATCCCGCTTCAGCGGATCGGGCGGCATCAGCCAGTTCCTCGTCAGCCAGGCGATTACGCCCCTCACTTTCCGCGTCAGCAAAAAAGCCGAAAAAGCCAGCCTCTCACTCGGGCTCAATTTCTCCTACCTCTTCGGACCGGTAGCCCACACCAAGAGCCTGATCATCCCGACCGACTCGATGTATTTCAGCACCTACGCCACCCGCACCGCCATCATCGGCGACGTGGCGCTGGATTACGGGGCTCAGCTGCACGTGCCATTACCCAAGGACTATTTCATCACCCTGGGCGGCACCTTCAAGGGTAACAGCGACCTGAGGACCGAGTCGCGCTACCTCGTCACCTCCGTGGGTTCCGGGTTTACCGATACCCTCCTTTACGAAGAGGACCCGCGCAACTCAGTGATCCTTCCGATGAGCTGGACCGGAGGGCTCACTTTCGGGAAAAAGAACAAGCTGACCGCCGGACTCGAATACCGGACGCAGAACTGGTCGGAATCCTCTTTTCTTGGCATAAAGGATTCAATGGCCAACAGCCGTGATTTCATAGCAGGCGTGGAGTACATCCCCAACCTGTCCTCCCTGACCCGCTACCTCCACAAGGTCAGGTACCGCGCCGGTCTGCGCTATTCGGAAACCTATCTGCAGCTTAATGGCGAACAACTTACAGAGTTTGGCATTACTTTTGGTGCAGGGTTTCCGATACAAGACAGGAACAGGACAAGCACCCAGTCTTCCCTGAACGTGATCCTGGAACTGGGCAGGCGCGGAACCCTGCAGAAAGAGCTGATCCGCGAAACATACGGCACTTTGACACTTCAACTGACACTGCACGATTTCTGGTTTCAAAAATACAAGTACGATTAACGCATAATTTCTTCCGAAAATGAAAGCACGATTCTTTGCTCTAACCCTGGGATTCCTGATGTTGGCCGGAGCGCTGGCAGCCCAGGACAACAGCAAATTGGGCAGCGACCCGGACAATTGCCTGCGCAACTATTCCCTCTACCGGGAGTTCTACAAGCAGGAAAATTACCACGATGCCATCCCCTGGTGGCAACAAACCATCGCCATCTGCCCGACGTATTCCATCAACCTGTGGATCAACGGGGAAGTGATGTACAAAGCTGAACTCGACAATGAGAGCAACCCTCAGAGGCAGACCGTTCTGCTCGACTCACTGCTTTGGGTGTATGACCAGAGAATCATCCATTTCGGCGACCATCCTACCTATCCCGAAGGCTATGTCCTTGGACAAAAGGCCATCGCCATCCTGAAATATCACAAGGAGGATTACCAGAAAGCGTATGAGATCCTCAAGAAATCCGTTACCCTGATGGGTGCCCGGTCGCAAGCATCGGTCATCATTACCTATATGCAAGCCAGCCGCCAACTGTTCCTCGACGGAGTGATCGATGCCGAACAGGTACTGAACGACTATGAAACCACGATGGAGGTGGCCGAATCGAATCTGAAGATTAACCCTGAGGATGAAGGGTTCAAGATGGCATTTGACGGGATCGAATCCTATTTCTCCACCTCAGGCGCTGCCGATTGCGACGCCCTCATCAAGCTCTATGGTCCGAAATTC
>JAWOHI010000414.1:0-3591 GCA_046485255.1 Bacteroidales bacterium | reverse complement strand
ATCACCTGGCCCTCTCAGGCAAGCTGCTCCCCTATATGATCGGCCTAAGGTTTCTCACCGACTATGTAGATGGCGATAACTACTTCAAGATCAAGCACGAACACCACAACCTCCAACGAGCCAGGGCGCAATTCAAACTCCTGCAAAGCATGGAACGGCAGTTTGGGGAGATGAGGGAGGTGGTGGGGAGGAGTTCGTGAATGTCGTGAATGTCGTGAATGTCGTGAATGTTAAGGGTTAAAATGTTTTAGGAGGCCTAGGAGCATTTGTGCTATCCGTTTTTCTTTTTCAAGGATTTCGTTCGCTTCCGATGCACAAAAACCGAGCCGCTGACTGATAATTAGCTGGGTTTCTAGTTCAGTCAGGGATCCAAGAGCAATTCTAAGGAAATGGGCACACTCCTTTTTTGAATTTCTCGCAGTGCCTTCAGCTATGTTTGATGGTACTGAAACGGCAGCCCTTCTCATTTGATTAGTCAATCCAAATTTTTCAGTCACCGGATAACTCCTGGTTAATTGGTATACATCGATAACCATTTCAATTGATAATTTCCAAACATCCATCTTTTTGTGTATCATAGCTATTGTTTTATTGATGATAGACACTATAAACCCTAGCCTCTGGAAAAAATGATCACAAAATCTTCCCCTAAACCTTCCCAAAATAGCCATTCACGGCATTCACGACATTCACGACATTCACGGCATTCAAGTCTCATCGCCATAACCCTGCTGATATTGTCCTCCTGTTCCGGACCTCGCCCGCTGCCAGAGCCTCCAGGCGGTGGAGGAGAAGCCTTCCCCAACCTCAAAACCAACGCATTGGCCCTGCAGCAGTGGCAGGATATGCGTTTCGGTATGTTCGTGCATTGGGGGCCGATCTCGTTGAAAGGAACGGAGATTGGCTGGTCGAGGGGCAGGGAGCTGCCGATCGCGGAGTATGACAGCCTGTACCTCCGGTTCAACCCGGAGCTGTTTAACGCCGATGAGTGGATCAGCATTGCCAAGGAGGCGGGGATGAAGTATTTCGTGATCACGACGAAGCATCACGACGGATTCTCGATCTGGCCATCGAAGCATACCGACTACGATATTGCAAATTCGCCGTTCAGGCGTGATGCCCTGAAGGAAATGCAGTTGGCCTGTGAAAAGCATGGAATCCTGTTCGGTACATATCACTCCATTCTCGACTGGAAACATCCCCATTACACCACCCGGTACCGCGACCCGAGACCGTTGGAGGGGTCTGATATGAGCATATACAAGGAGTTCCTGTTCAGCCAGGTGAAGGAGCTGGTGGAGGAGTACCAGACGAATATCCTTTGGTTTGACGGGCAATGGGAGGCCTCCTGGACCCACAACGACGGGATGGAGCTGTACAAGTTCATCCGGGATCTGAGGGATGATATCCTGATCAATAACCGGGTGGACAAGGGGTTCAAGAGTATGGAGGGGATGACCGACAGTGTGGCAAAGTATGCCGGGGATTTCGGGACGCCGGAACAGCAGATCGGCGGGTTCAACCGGGATTTTCCCTGGGAATCCTGCATCACGGTTGGGGAGCAGTGGGCCTGGAAGCCGGATGACCGGTTGAAAACATCGGATGAGCTGATCTTTACCCTGATCAAGACGGTTGGCGGCGATGGAAATCTTCTCCTTAACGTCGGGCCGATGCCCGATGGCCGTATCGAGCCCCACCAGGTCGATCTGCTCAGGGAGGTGGGCGAATGGCTCCAGGTGAATGGCGAAGGGATTTACGGGACGCGCGGAGGGCCTTATCTCCCCAATGACCAGATCGCATCGACCCATAAAGGGCAGTTCATTTACCTTCACGTGATGGATAAGAGCCTGAAGGAGATTCAATTGCCGATGAAACAGGGAGTTAAGGCCACACGGGTGAGCATCCTGGGCGGAGCGGGCGTGAAGTATGACAATCGCGACCGAAAGTTGCTGATCAGAATTCCGGACAAACTTCCTGAATCATCGGCTTACGTTCTGAAAATCAGAGTTAATGTCAATACCCACACGCTTGAACAGCTCGATCAAGCCGGGACTTGAGGGCCTGGGTGCATTGGCACTGACCACCCGGCCCTGAGGATCCAGCAGGATAAACCGCGGGATCAGGTCGATGTTGAAGGTTTTCGAGAGCAGGTCGTGAGCCTCCTGTCCCGCTAACAGCTGGATTCCTGTTAAATCATTGTCCTTAACGTAGTTGCGCCACTTCTCGCGGTCGGCCTCCTTATCGAAGGAGAGGCTGACAAAGCGGATGTTCTTGCCGTGATATGCTTTCTCCACTTCCTGCAGGAACGGGATTTCCTTGATGCACGGGGCGCACCAGGTTGCCCAGAAGTCTATGTAGATGAAGGTTCCACGGAGTTCGGCGAGGCTGACCGGATTGCCCCGGACATCCTCCAGGGTCACCTCCGGTGCAGGGCTCCCCTCCAGCATCCCCTCCATAGGCTGATACTTCTCTTTCACGGTGGCTGCAAGATCCGGATAGGGGCACCCGGGGCCGAAGCGGTCGTACAGGATCTTCCGGAAATCGCGTGGAAGCGAGTAGGCCAGAAACTCATAGGCCACGCGACCCGGAAGTTTTTCCAGCAGGTAGTCGTAAAAGGCATCCGGTGAGCCGGCTGCTCCGGATTCCAGGTCGAACTTCCGGTGCCAGGCTGCGTTGAGGAAATAGAAGTACCCGGTGCCCAGCGGCCCGATAGCCTCCGGCTCAGGCAACGAATCCAGGAAGGCGTAATAGTCATCCGGCAGCACCGGCGCCCGCCCGTTATTAAAGCCTTCGTGACTTCCGGGATAGGAGAGCTTTTTCCTTACGGCTTCCGTCAGGTAACCGGTCTGGTAAACCTTCAGCAGCGCCGTGCTCAGCCCTTCCTTTTCGGGATACTTTGCCAGGAACCGCATTTTCGCCTGTCTTAGATCGTCGATAACTCTCTTGAAATCATCCGGTTCCCTGAAAGTGAAATGATAATAGTTGCCCAGGTAGCGATGCTTGTAATCATCGAAGCGGAGGGCCTCCTGGTTGACGAACCGGCTGTTGGCCGCTCCCAGCCCGCTGAAGGACAGGGTTCCTTCGATGTTGGTTGCATCGAGGACCATCATCAGGCTGTCGCCCGGCTCCAGCCAGAGGTACACCATCCGGAAATCGGCCGACTCGACCGAGAGACTGGAGTCGCGGCCGTTAACCTGCACGATATTAAACTGATAGGTCTTTGGTACCCGGCCGAAGGAGATGAACCCTTTCAGCGGCACGGCCGACTCCAGTTCCAGGCGGAAGGAGCCTCCGGGTTCGAAGCGGACATCCACTTTTTGGGTGGATCCGAGGAATTCGAAGGGGTCATAGGTAAAAACCGCGCTGGTATCCTCGAAATTCAGCACCTGTCCCGTGACGGTGATCCGGGCGGGAATATCCTCCTTGGGCCGGTCACAGGAAGCCAAAAGCGCCAGGGCGGCCACAAGGGTCGAAGAAATGGAAAACTTTATTCTCATTGATAATCCTTTTTACTGCTCTTTAACGAATTCCCCCAGCAGGCGACGGAGTCCGCCCTCTTCCTGGTATCCAACGATCTTGGTCACCCCGTTG
>JAWOHI010000304.1:0-2782 GCA_046485255.1 Bacteroidales bacterium | reverse complement strand
CCATCTGAATTACACACCCCGGGAGGCCCTGGCCAGGTGCCTCGCCGGCAGCCTGATGCTCGACATCCGGCCCGAAGTCATCAGTGCCTACAAGGGCTTTGACGTGCCGGAGTTGATCTTTTGCCCGCTGCCGGAGCTGGAACCCCTAATCGGCCAGCTACCCTCCAACCGGGAGATCATCGTGGCCGACTCCACCGGCGTGCACTCCAGGGAAGCCATCAACCTACTGGTTGACAATGGGTATAAACAGGTTGCCGGACTCGCAGGTGGCATGGTGGAGTGGGAACGGGACGGATTGCCCTTAAAGCTTGACAACAAGGCACGGCTCTCCGGCTCCTGTATGTGCCAGCTGAAATTCAGGGAGAAAAAGAAAACGTAATAACAGTTTGATATGAAAGTGCTTATCCTGTGTACGGGTAACTCCTGCCGGAGCCAGATGGCGCAGGGATTTCTCCAATTCTTTCATCCGGATTGGGAAGTCCTCTCTGCCGGTACACATCCGGCCGGACAGGTTAATCCTCTGGCCATCAAGGTTATGGCCGAGAAAGGTATTGATATTTCCAGGGAGCGTCCGAAGTTGGTCGATTCCTTTATTGCGGATGAATTCGATTACGTTGTTACCGTCTGCGACGGAGCCCGCGAGGTGTGCCCCGTCTTTACTGGCAAGGTGAAGCACCGCCTCCATATCGGCTTTGAGGATCCCTCCGACCATCAAGGTCCGGAGGAGGAGGTGCTGCCGGTCTACCGTAAGGTAAGGGACCAGATCGGTGACCGTTTTTCCAGGTTTCCAGAATAACTTAAATCCATCAAAATGAATACGATCGGTTTTATTGGCGGAGGACGGGTGACCCGGATCTTCCTCCAGGCTTACGTGAACCAGGGCGTGCCCGTTGCGGGCATCGCCGTCTACGAGCCGAACCCCGAGGTGCTCAATAAGTTAGCCAACCGGTATCCCGGCATCCAGGCCAGCTCCAGCTCGATGCAGCACGCAGCTGCTGCCGGTACGGTCATTCTGGCCGTTCACCCGCCAGTAATGATGGAGGTACTCAACGCCCTGAAGGAACTGGTGGCGCCCTCCTCGACGGTCATCTCCCTGGCACCGAAATGGACGGTTGAAAAGATCCGTTCGGTTCTAACCGAAAACCGGAACATCGCCCGGATCAACCCCAGCGCAAGCTCGTTCATCAACCAGGGAATCAACCCCGTCACTTTTGCCCTCCAAATGGATCCGGAAGCAAGGAAGCAAGTGGAGGAGCTGATGAAGCCCCTGGGGATCCTGCCGGAGGTGGATGAGCAAAAAATTGAGGCGTATGCAATGATCAGCGCAATGGGGCACACCTATTACTGGTTCCAGCTCAGGAAGCTGACCGACCTGGCCATTCAGTTCGGGATGGACCCGGATGAAGCCCAATCTGTGGTGGCCGGGATGATGAAAGGCACCGTGGATACGCTGTTAAATTCCGGACTGGCCTATGAGGAGGTCATTGACCTGGTGCCTGTCAAGCCTTTGGGACCGGCTGAGTCGGCCATCAACGCTTTTTATGACGAGCACCTCGTGCCGCTCTTCAACAAGATCAAACCCTAAGACTGAGATTTTCAGATCATTATCAGAGTAGTACATCAATGGCTAACGACCTATGAAAAAACTCTCCTTTCTTGATCGCTACCTGACGCTATGGATCTTCCTCGCGATGCTGGTGGGTGTATTGTGGGGCCACTTTTCCCCCTCCGTGGCCGATTTCTGGAATTCGATGAGCTCCGGAACCACCAACATCCCGATCGCCATCGGCCTGATCATAATGATGTATCCGCCCCTGGCCAAGGTCAGGTATGAAGAGCTGGGGCGGGTGTTCCGCGACTGGCGGATCCTGTTGCTATCGCTGGTCCAGAACTGGATCATCGGGCCGATCCTGATGTTTGCCCTGGCGATCCTGCTTTTGCCGGATATGCCGCATTATATGACCGGTCTGATCCTGATCGGGCTGGCCCGGTGCATTGCGATGGTCATTGTGTGGAACGATTTGGCCAAGGGCGACACCGAATATGCCGCCGGCTTGGTGGCCTTCAACAGCATTTTCCAGGTCCTGTTCTTCTCCGTGTACGCCTATGTCTTCATCACGATCCTGCCGGGCTGGTTTGGTCGCACGACCACGGAGGTTCACGTGACGATGGGGCAGATTGCCGAGAGCGTGTTCATCTATCTGGGAATCCCCTTCCTGGCCGGTATGATCACCCGTTTCACATTGGTCCGGCTGAAAGGAAAGACGTGGTACCACGAAAAGTTCATACCCAAAATCAGCCCGCTAACCCTGATTGCCCTGTTGTTTACCATCCTGGTGATGTTCTCGCTGAAAGGCGAATACATCGTCAAGCTGCCGTTTGATGTCGTTCGCGTAGCCATTCCGCTGGTGATCTATTTCCTGGTGATGTTTGCCATCTCCTTCCTTATGGCCAAGCGCACGGGTGCCGGTTACCCAAAGACCGCCACCATTTCGTTCACCGCCGCCAGCAATAATTTTGAGCTGGCCATTGCGGTAGCCATTTCGGTATTCGGGATCAACTCCGGCGAAGCCTTTGCGGCCGTCATCGGCCCCCTGGTGGAGGTGCCTGTGCTGATCGCCCTGGTCAACGTGGCATTAAGGTGGCGGAAGGGGTTTAAAGTAGAGCCGGATAATCATCCGGCTTAACATTGATATCACCCACACCCACACCCACACCCACACCCACACCCACACCCACCTCGGGCACTACTGGATTCGAACCAGTGACCCTCCCGACCTGT
>JAWOHI010000226.1:0-4134 GCA_046485255.1 Bacteroidales bacterium | reverse complement strand
ATGGCCAGATCGGGGTACTGCAGGGTATCGCCGGCAGCCAGCACGTGAACCGGGAAGGGAAAGGTTGCTGCGGCAAGGGATGGTTCCATTCCACGGTTGTAGGCACCGTCGGATACAATCATCAATCCTTGTACGGTGCGGTTGGCATACTGGCGGGTAAGGCTTTTGAACAGCTCCTCAAAATCGGTCCGCTGGTCGCTGAAATCGGTTTGCGCACCACTTCTGACCGATTCGCCGAACAGCAGGTGATGGATCTCGAACCGCTCCGACAGCTCCTCCTCCATTTGAACCAACTGATTATCAATTATATCATTGGTTTCAGATGGTGCATCGACCGGTCGCATCGAACGACTGTTATCGTGGGCTATCAAGAAGATGGGCTTCTCAGGCACCCGTGACTCCCTTTTGATCCAGGGGGAAATGATGAGCATAGCCACCAGGAAGATGGAGGCGGCCCGGAGAAACATCAGGAATGGTTTCAGCCTGGCAGGCAGGACACCGTCATCGCCCCGGCGGTAGTAGGCCCACCAAGCTGTCCCAATGGCCAGCAAAGCCGCCAATGGAGCCAGCCAGAGCGGAAAGGAAGATTCAATGTTCCAACCCATCATCAGGGTTTAGGGGGTTGATTATCCGGATCAGGTGAGCATCGCGCCACAAACCTGGATCACCTGGCCGGAGACGTACGAAGAGAGGTCGGATGCCAGGAAAAGAGCCACTTTGGCAACTTCCTCGGTAGTGCCACCGCGTTTCAACGGAATTTTTTCAGCCCACTCTTTTCTAACCTCTTCCGGAAGTTTGTCGGTCATCTCGGTAAGAATGAATCCCGGAGCGATGGCGTTGCATCGTATATTTCTGGATCCCAGCTCTTTGGCAATTGTTTTAGTGAAGCCGATCATTCCCGCCTTGGAGGCGCTGTAATTGGCCTGACCGGCGTTGCCGCTAACCCCGACCACCGATGACATATTGATGATCGATCCGCTGCGCTGCCGGAGCATTGTTCCCTGGACCGCCTTGGTCAGGTTGAAAACTGATTTCAGGTTCACGTTGATCACCAGGTCCCACTGCTCCTCCGTCATTCTCATCAGGAGGGTGTCGCGGGTAATTCCGGCGTTATTGACCAGGACATCAATCTGTCCGAACTCCTTAAGAGCCTCTTCCACCACTTTATGGGCATCCGCAAACTGGCTGGCATCGGATGCGTACATCCTGGCCTTGATTCCCATCCCGTTGAGTTGTTCCTCCAGCGCCTTGGCCGGCTCGTCATAAAACAGGTCGGTGAGGATCAGGTTGGCCCCCTCCTCCGCGAATTTCAGGGCGACAGCCTTGCCGATCCCCCTCGAAGCCCCGGTAATCAGGGCGGTTTTGCCTTCCAATAGTCCCATTTTCTGATATTTACGATTTACCATTTACGATTTACCATTTACGATTCATTTGAGTGCCATTTTCATTGTCTGGCCGATCATTGCGGGGGTTTCCACGACGTGGATCCCGCAATCACGGAGAATGGCCATTTTAGCGGCAGCGGTATCTTCTGCTCCGCCGATGATGGCACCGGCGTGGCCCATCCGGCGACCCTTGGGAGCGGTCTGCCCGGCAATGAACCCAACCACCGGCTTGGTTCCCTGCTCCTTGTACCAGCGGGCGGCATCGGTTTCCATTGTTCCGCCGATCTCACCGATCAGGACCACTCCTTCGGTTTCCGGATCGGCCATAAAGAGCTTGAGGGCATCGAGTGTGGAGGTTCCGATGATCGGGTCGCCACCGATGCCAATGCACGTTGACTGGCCAATGCCGAGCCTGGTGAGCTGATCAACAGCTTCGTAGGTGAGGGTTCCCGAGCGGGAGACCACCCCCACGTTGCCTTTCTTGTGAATAAAGCCGGGCATTATCCCCACCTTGCACTCATCCGGGGTGATGATACCCGGGCAGTTGGGCCCTATGAGCCTGGTCGGGCGGCCGGCCAGATAGGCCTTCACCTTGACCATATCGGCTGTGGGAATGCCTTCCGAGATGCAAACCACCACCTTGATCCCGGCATCAGCCGCTTCCATTATGGCATCGGCTGCCACCGCCGGGGGGACGAAAATAACGGAAACATCAGCGGCCGTCTCCTTGACACACTGCATAACCGTATCATAAACAGGCCTGTCGAGATGCCTGGTTCCTCCCTTACCTGGAGTAATGCCACCAACGACGGTGGTCCCATATTCGATCATCTGGGTAGCGTGGAAGGTTCCCTCCTTGCCGGTAAAGCCCTGTACCAGGACGCGCGAGTTCTTGTTGACGAGTACGGACATGCTATTTAAATTTACGATTTACCATTTACGATTTACCATTTACGATTTACCATTTACTATGCAATTGCTGAGTGCACTTCAAAGGGGTAGATCAACATTTCATAATCTGCGAATATATAAATATTGAGGGAGATCAGGTTTCGGCCGGCGGTTTTCTCTTTGGGCAATTATTGCGACCTTTGGGTTTTCATTCCTGATTTCGAACCTGATGGAAGATACGATCGTTGCGGTTTCAACGCCTGCCGGTATTGGCGCCATCGCCCTGGTGCGTCTTTCCGGGCCCGCTGCCCGGGACATCCTTCACAGGGTCTTTGTGCCGCACCGGAAGGGCCTGGATATCAGGAAAGAGCAGGGCTATACCCTCCATTACGGCATCATCCGGGAGGGCCAGGCTGAGCTGGATGACGTGGTGGTCACCCTTTTCAGGGCTCCCCGCTCCTACACGGGGGAGGACCTGGTGGAGATCGCCTGCCACGGATCGGCCTACATCCAGCGGGAGATCCTGAACCTGCTGGTCCGCCGGGGCGCGCGTACGGCGAAGCCTGGGGAGTTCACCCAGAGGGCGTTCCTTAACGGCAAGATGGACCTGAGTCAGGCGGAGGCGGTAGCCGACCTGATCGCATCCACCGGCCGGGCTGCCCACCGTCTGGCCATCAGCCAGATCAGGGGCGGGTTCTCCCGGGAACTGTCGGTCATCCGGGGCGAACTCCTTCACTTCGTCACCCTGATTGAGTTGGAGCTGGACTTTTCAGAGGAGGATGTGGAGTTTGCCGACCGAACCAGCCTGAAGCTGCTGGTCGACGGGATTCTCGACAAGGTTTCCAGGCTGGCGGTTTCGTTCGAGCTGGGCAATGCCATCAAGAGCGGCGTTCCGGTGGCCATTGTCGGGGAGACCAACGTAGGCAAGAGCACCCTGCTGAACACGCTTCTCAAGGAAGAGAAAGCCATCGTTTCGGAGATTGCCGGCACCACACGGGACGTCATTGAGGATTGCATCCACCTGCAGGGGATCGAATTTCGGTTCATTGACACGGCGGGGATTCGCGAAACCCTCGACCAGATAGAGCATATCGGCATTGGGCGCTCCTATGCCCAGATGGAGAAGGCCCGCATCATCCTATTGCTGGCCGATGCCACGGCCCCCGCGGAGCAGAGCCTTTGGTGGGTTGGAAAGATCAGCAGCCACGTACGCCAGGAGCAGCACCTGATCATACTGGTCAACAAGGCGGACCTCAATCCGGAGGAAGCAAAAGAACGGATGGTTCGGATCAAGGAGTCGCTTGTTGCCAATGGAAACCCACCCATCCTCGAGATTTCGGCCAAACAGGGCACCGGGCTGGCCCGGCTGGAGGAGGTCCTGCTGGAACTGGTCCACCTGGAGGCCCTTGAAAGCTCCGACGCGGTGGTGTCCAATGCCCGTCACTACGCAGCGCTCGTACAGGCCAGAACCGCCCTTGAAAGAACCCGCCTGAGCCTCGATACCGGCATCTCAGGCGAATTTCTGGCCCAGGACATCCGTGAGGCGCTCCATTTCCTGGGTGAGATTACCGGGGAAATCACCACGGATGAGGTGCTGGGGAACATTTTCAGGAATTTCTGCATCGGAAAGTAACGGGTCAATCCAAACCATCAAAGACGAATTCGTCCTGCCAGAAGGCAAGCCCGGACGCCGAACGGGAAACGCTTCTTGGGTTAGTCGTTCAGCAGTTCCTGGACCTCGGCTTTAAGAATCGGAAGATAATTGATGATGATGCTCCAGATTTGTTCCGGCTGAATCTCATCATAACCGTGAATGATTTTATTTCGTGCATCCACGATCCTGCGTGCGTTGGTGATG
>JAWOHI010000093.1:0-9262 GCA_046485255.1 Bacteroidales bacterium | reverse complement strand
CACGAAGGGGATTGAATACATCGCGATCCTGATCTTCTTCGCCGTGATGGTACCCTTCTTCATCCTCCTCAACAGGAGGGTGAAGCACAGGAGGGACATCCGGAAAGCGCTCGGCATCCTGTCGACCGAGATCCTGAACATCCCCCAGGGCATCTTTTTCACCCGCAATCACACCTGGGCTCATCTGGAGCGGTCGGGTGCCGCCCGTATCGGGGTGAGTGACCTGCTTTTGCACGTGACCGGTGAGGTTGACGTCAAGGTGCTGCGCAGCCCCGGCGAGCAGGTCAGGAAAGGGGAACCCCTGGCCGAGATCGGCCGCGACGGCAAGCAGCTTCGCATATTAGCTCCGGTTACCGGTGAGATTCTCAACACCAACCCCCTCCTGCACGAAGATTCCTCCGTGATGAACGAGGAGCCCTACAAGCAGGGCTGGCTGGTGAAAGTCAGGCCCACCGACTGGGTTGGGGAAACCCAGGGGTACTACCTGGCCGAGAATGCCAGCAGGTGGACCAGGCAGGAGCTGACGAAATTTAAGGACTTTATGGTCAATGCGGTAGGAGCTCTTTCACCCGAACCCTCCGGGATCATCCTGCAGGACGGTGGTGAGATTCGCGACCACTGCCTGGCCGATCTTCCGGCCGAAAGCTGGAGCGCGTTCGGTGAGCAGTTCCTCAGGGAAGTATGATGAAGATCATTGAAAAATTCAACAGATCACTGTATCTTAACACATTGTTTTATGGATAGTTCCTGACAAATGGCCATTCCAAACAGCAGGTACGGGATTCTCAAGAGTCAAATTAAAATCGGCGGTCCTCTCCTTAGAAGATACCTGAGATTCAGCCGATCGATCTACAGCCGGGTGATATTCATCATCGGGCTGTTGTCGGTTTTTCTATTGGTTTCATACAACGTGATCTTCCGGTCGGTTAACGAGGTGTACATCAACACCTTCATTCACCAGAACGGCAACAACATCGGCTCGATCGTGGAGGGGGCGCTCTATCACTCGATGCTGGAGAACAACCGCCGCGCCCTTCAGAACACGCTCGACGTGATCAATACGATGCCGGGGATCGATGACGTCAATATGTACGACAATCAGGACAACCTGGCCTATTCCTCCTTTGCCGAGGATACGGCCGGGCACATCAATCCCAACTGCAAGTCGTGGCATATCGACATCGGCTCGATGTTTCCCGAAAACAAGAAGTCCTACCGCATCATCAAGGGCGACACGGAGTGCAAGATGCGCGAGACTGGCGACAAGTCGCGGCACCTTTTGATCCGCACCCCGATCCTCAACGAGCCATCCTGTTACCTGAACACCGCCTGTCACGCCCACAGCGCGAATGACGTGGTCCTGGGTTCCCTCCTGATCAAGCTGCCGCTGTCCGACCTGGATCGTTCGGTGCAGCAGTCATCCAGGGCATTTTTCGGGCTGGCCAGCCTGATCACGATCTTCCTGGCCTCCTTCCTGATCCTGTTCACGCGACGCCGCATCAAGGATCCCCTGAATGAGATCATCAAGGCCAGCGAGGCGGTGGCTACCGGGAAGCGCAGCACCAGGCTGGAGATCAAGGCGGGTCAGCTTGACGACATCCGGATGGTGTCCTACGCCTTCAACCATATGCTCGACAACCTTCAGGCAGCCACCACCGAGCTGCAGAACTGGTCGAAGCAGCTGGAGCACAAGGTGCGAAAGAAATCGGAGGAGCTCGGCGAAGTTCAGAACGAGTTGATCAACATCGAGCGGATTGCCTCGCTGGGCAAGCTCTCCTCGTCGGTTGCCCACGAGATCAACAACCCTCTTTCAGGCATCCTGGTTTATACCAAGCTGGTTAACAAGAAATTGTCCAACCTGGATTGTGACCCGTTGCAGAAGGAGGGCATCCTCAAGCATCTCAGGCTTATTGAAACCGAAACCAAGCGGTGCGGCGACATCGTCAAGGGTTTACTCGACTTCTCCCGCCGGGAGCAGGACAATTTCGAGATCAAGCACCTGAATGAAATCCTGGTGGAGACCTACAACCTGATGCTGCACCCCATTACCATTGCCAACATCAGTCTCCTGACCGACTTCGGCGCCGATCCCGACACCATCTACTGCAGCCCCAACCAGGTCAAGCAGGCCTGCGTGGCCCTGCTGGTCAACGCTTCGGAGGCCATCAGCAGCAACGGCGAGATCCTTTTCAAGACCAGCAATCCCGACCCGGACAACATCCGGATCGAGATATCAGACAACGGGCAGGGGATTCCGCAGGAGGATATCCCCAACATCTTCCAGCCATTCTTCACTACCAAGCAGCACGGCACCGGCATCGGGCTCGGCCTGTCGATCGTTCACGGCATCGTTCAGAGCCACAACGGCAAGATCGACGTGAAATCCGAGCCAGGGCAGGGCACCAGCTTCTTTATTACGTTACCACTCTATTTAACCGACACTCCAAGCAATGAGCAAGACCGTATCGATACTGATCGTTGACGATGAAAAGTCTGTCAGGGACTCCCTGTACAACTGGTTCATTGAGGACGGCTACCGGGTCGAATGTGCCGAGAATGCCAAGAAAGCCCTCTCGATCCTGGAGGGGGAGGATTACGACATCATCCTGGCCGACATCAAGATGCCCGGGATGGATGGATTGGAAATGCTGCGCCGCATCAAGAGCCTCCGCAAGGAGTCGGTGGTGATCGTGATGACGGCTTTCGCCACCGTGGATACTGCGGTGCAGGCCTTGAAGGACGGGGCTTTCGACTACGTGACCAAGCCGTTCGACCCCGACGACCTGTCGCACCTGATCCGGAACGCCACCCGCCAGATCACCCTGGCAGAAGAAAATATCGCTCTAAAGGAGCGGGTGGTCTCCCTGGATCACGTCGAGGACCTGATCGGGGAAAGCGAGACCATACAAAACGTGCTTCGGCAGATCGAGAGCGTGGCCCAGTCGAGCTCCACGGTGATCATCACGGGCGAAAGCGGAACAGGTAAAGAACTGATTGCCAGGGCTATTCACGCCAACAGTACACGCAGGTTCTTTCCGTTGGTGAGCGTGCATTGCGGAGCGTTGACGGAAAGCCTCCTGGAGAGCGAGCTGTTCGGACACGAAAAGGGTGCCTTTACCGGGGCCCTTTACAACCGCAAGGGACGGTTTGAGATGGCCGATGGCGGGACGATATTCCTGGACGAGATCGCCACCATCTCATCCAAGATGCAGGTTGAACTATTAAGAGTATTGGAAACCAAGCGGTTTATGCGGGTTGGCGGCAACAAGGAGATCTCGTCGGATTTCCGGGTGATTTGCGCCACCAACCGCGACCTGAAGGGGATGGTCAACAGCGGTACTTTTCGTGAAGACCTCTTTTACAGACTGAACGTAGTGAACATTCACGTGCCGCCGCTGAGGGAGCGGACAGACGACATCCCGCTGCTGGTGGACTTTTTCATACGAAAATATTGCGCTGCGATGAACAAGCCGGCGGTATCCATCGACCCATCCGCCCTGAAAAGGCTGCAGGAGTTCGACTTCCCGGGCAATATCCGTGAGCTGGAGAATATGGTGGAGCGGGCCATCGTGGTAGGTAACGGAAAGAAAATCACCCTCAAGGACCTCCCGATCCAGCAGGGGAGCGTGGGAACCAATATCGAGAGCCTGGAGGAGATCGAGAAGCTGCACGTTCACCAGGTACTCCAGAATTACGACTGGAACATCACCCGCGCCGCCAAGGCCCTACAGGTCGACCGTGTGACCCTCTACAACAAAATCAAGAAATACAACCTCAAGCCCACCGACAAATAACCATTGACCAATCCGGGCATAACCCTGATGAATACCGGAACCATCACCATTTACTCGTTCGGGCCTTTCGAGCCTGCCTTCCTGAGCCGGGTGGCGGAAACGGTGGCCTCGGAATTCAGGCTTCCGGTCAGCATCAAGGAGGGGTATCTCGACCTGAGCGACTTCTTCGATCCGGGGCGAAGGCAATATGAAGGGAACCGGCTGCTGAAAATCATCCAGGAGCGCTATGCGGAACGGTCGTTGAAAACGATCGGATTATTCAATGTCGACCTGTTCATACCGATCCTCACGTACATCTTCGGACAGGCTTTTCTTAACGGTTCCACCGGCATCGCCTCCGTTTACCGGCTGAGCAACGAACGCTACGGGTTAAAGAAAGACGATGAACTGCTGCTGGAGCGTTGCAAAAAGGAGGTGATCCACGAGTTGGGCCACACGTTTGGCCTGATCCACTGCCACATACCATACTGTGTAATGGAATCCAGCACATATGTTGAGGAGATCGATCAAAAAGGAACCGCATTCTGTCCAAAATGCGCCGAAAAGCTGTTTCCCGGTGGCCCCTGAGCCGACCGGGTGCAGAATTTGTTTCCCCGGGGGTAGGTCATTCTTTAAAGGAACTTTTAACTTTGCAGGCGAAAAAGTCGATAATTTTGTAACAATCTGTAATCCTTTAAGTTAGAATAATGAGAAAATGGCGCATCGAAGACTCGGCGGAGCTGTATAACATCAATGGCTGGGGTATCAACTATTTTTCCATCAATGAAAAGGGCAACATCGTGGTTACGCCAAAAAGAAATGGCGGAAAAGTTGACCTAAAGGAACTGATGGACGAGCTGCAGTTGCGCGATGTGTCTGCGCCGGTTCTGATCCGGTTTCCCGATATCCTGGACGACCGTATCGAGATTATGTCGAGTTGTTTCAAGATCGCGGCCGAGGAGTACGGCTATCAGGCACAAAATTTCATCATCTACCCGATCAAGGTGAACCAGATGCGGCCGGTGGTGGAGGAGATCGTCAGTCACGGCAAGAAATTCAACATCGGCCTGGAGGCCGGTTCAAAGCCCGAGCTGCATGCCGTGATTGCCATCAATACCGACAACGACTCCCTGATCATCTGCAACGGGTATAAGGACGAGGACTATATTGAGCTGGCGCTGCTTGCCCAGAAGATGGGTCGAAGGATATTCATCGTGGTGGAAAAGATGAACGAACTGAAGCTGATCACCCGGATCGCCAGGCAGCACAAGATCAGGCCCAACATAGGGGTTCGGGTCAAGCTGGCCAGTTCGGGCAGCGGGCGCTGGGAGGATTCCGGCGGCGACGTAAGCAAGTTCGGACTGACGTCCAGCGAGTTGCTCGAGGCGCTCGATTTCCTTGAAAAAAACAAGATGGAGGATTGCCTCAAGCTGGTCCATTTCCATATCGGAAGCCAGGTGACCAAGATCAGGCGGATCAAGCTTGCCTTGAGGGAGGCCTCCCAGTTCTACGTGCAGCTTCACGCCAAGGGATTTAAGGTTGAATTTGTCGATATCGGCGGTGGCCTGGGGGTCGACTATGACGGAACCCGCTCCTCAAACAGCGAAAGCAGCGTCAACTATAGCATCCAGGAGTACGTCAACGATGCGACCTTTGCGATGGTTGACGCCAGCGACAAGAATGGCATCCCCCACCCCAACATCATCACGGAATCGGGACGCTCCTTGACCGCCCACCATTCCGTCCTGGTCTTCCAGGTGCTGGAGACGACCACCCAGCCCAGCTGGAACGAGGACGAGGAGATCGGCGAGGAGGCCCACGAGCTGGTAAAGGAGCTCTATGAATCGTGGGAGCAGCTCAACCAGCCGCGGATGCTCGAGACCTGGCACGACGCCCAGCAGATCCGGGAGGAAGCGCTCGAAAGGTTCAGCCTGGGGCTCATCGACCTGAAAACGAGGGCCCAGATCGAGCGATTGTTCTGGTCGATCGCCAAGGAGATCCACCAGATGAAAGGAGAACTCAAGCATGTGCCCGAGGAGCTGGTACACCTGCCCAAATTACTGTCAGACAAATACTTCTGCAACTTTTCCCTGTTCCAGTCGCTCCCCGACTCCTGGGCGATCGACCAGATCTTCCCCATCATTCCGATCCACCGGCTGGACGAGCGGCCCGACCGACAGGCGACGCTTCAGGATATCACGTGCGACTCGGACGGGAAGATTGACAACTTCATTTCCACACGGAACTTTTCCTATTACATCCCGGTACATTCCCTGAATCACCGCGAGCCATACTATATCGGCGTATTTCTGGTGGGTGCCTATCAGGAGATCCTGGGCGACCTGCACAACCTGTTCGGCGACACCAATGCCGTCCACGTTTCGGTCGATAGCAAAGGGTACTCCATCGATCAGGTCATCGATGGCGAATCAGTGGCCGAAGTGCTTGAATATGTCCAGTACAGCCCCAAAAAGCTGGTCAGGAACGTTGAGACCTGGGTCACCTCCGCCGTCAAGTCGGGAGCCATCACCGCTGAAGAGGGCCGCGAGTTCCTGTCGAACTACCGGTCGGGGTTGTACGGGTATACGTATTTGGAATAGGGCACAGGGGCACAGGGGCACAGGGGCACAGGGGCACAGGGGCATTGGGGCATTGGGGCACAGGGGCACAGGGGCTTAAGGATAAATGGTAAATGGTAAATCTTAAAACCGGCAATTCACTGGTTCTCAGGCCGTGGCGAATGGAGGATCTTCCGTCGCTGGTGAAGTACGCCAACAATTTCAATGTCTGGGTCAACTTGCGTGACGGGTTTCCGCATCCGTACACGGAGGAAGCGGGTCGGGGCTGGCTGAAGATGGCGCTCGAGGAGGACCGAAACCTGCTGCTGGCCATCGAGGTGGACGGCGAGGCGGTCGGCGGCATCGGGGCCCACTTTCACGACGACGTGTACCGCATCAACGCGGAGATAGGCTACTGGCTGGCGGAGGAGTTCTGGGGACGAGGCCTGGTTTCGCGCTCGGTGGAACTGCTGACGGTCCATATTTTTGATAATTACCCTCATATTCAGCGGGTTTATGCTGATCTGTTCGCCCCAAACAGGGCGTCAGCGCGGGTGCTGGAAAAGTGCGGGTTCCACCTGGAGGCCGTTCATACGGGATCCGTCATAAAAAACGGAGTGATACTGGATGAGCACAGGTGGGTTAGGGCACGGGGGCAAGGGTCGGAGCGAAGCGGAGATCCCGTACCTTAGGTCGGGAGGCGCGGGGGGGTCAGCCGGTTTCGGAGATGCGGAGCAGCCGCTGGTAATCTAAGATTTTCAGGTTTTTACGAGTGATCAGGATCAGGCCGTCGTCGTGGAACTTCTTGAGCATCCGGATCACGGTTTCGGGGCTCATTCCGGACAGGTCGGCCAGGTCGCGGCGGTTCAGCGGCAGTTCAAACTGAGTATTCTTGAAGATCCGGTCGGACAGGCAAAGGAGGATATCAGCGAGCCGGCCGTAAGCCTGCTTATGGGTCAGGCAGAAAAAGCGGCCGTAGATCTGGGCATTGTTCGAGCTGAGTATGTCGATCATCTCCTTTGCAAAGGCCGGGTTTTCCAGCAAAAGGGAGCGAAAAGCGCTTACTTCAATCTGCCTGACCTCGCAATCCACATAGGCCATTGCCGAGTAGTGGTAGGTGCCCTGACCTTCGGCTACCGAACCGAGTCCGATGAAATTCCCTTCGGGTATAACCTTCAGCACCAAGGTATTACCGCCCTGATCGAGCGATATGCGAGCCAGTCCCTTCTCCATATACATAATGGACGAGGCGATGCCTCCCTGCTTGCAAATCATCTCCCGCTTGCGAAAACGGATCACAACCGAATGTTCCGTGATCACCTTCATCTGATCTTCCGTCAGCTTGTCGAAGCACCTGCAAGGGTGCAGGGCGACGGTGCAACTGTTCAGATAGGGCTTAAAGTTTTCCATTCCAATTCGTAGGCAGGCACAAATATATTTAAATATCAACATAAATCCTGATCTGGATCAAGGTTTCGATTGGCTTAAAACAGGAATTCAACAATCGTATGTCAATTGAATTGGGCACGTCAATCCATTGAAAATTAGGACTTTTGTTTTTATGTTAAATCAATAACAGAAAAATGAAAGGTCGATATTTATTCTTGCTCCCGCTTCTGGCATCCCTACTGATAACCAGTTGTACCAAAGATCCTTCAAAGACTGTAGCCACTTGTGAGGGTTGCCACATCAACTATGCCCACCTTCAGGAGGTTTACACACCGGATACCGTGGCTCCAGCCGGCGGATGCGGCGGGACGGCTCCGTTTTACGAGCCGTATGACCGGGTCTATATGGGCGGGAGCGGGTATGAAGCGTACAAGGCATCGGGGCACTACAGTATTGGCTGTACCGGGTGCCACAACGGGGTGGACAAGACCTCCGACAAGACAAAAGCCCATTCGGGTGATTTCATTGCCCACCCGTCGACCAGGGCTGACGAGAAATGTGCCAGCTGCCACGAAACCATCGTCGACAAGTTCAAGACAAGCATTCATAACGGCACGGGACAGATGGCCAAGGTAGCCATCAGGAGCGGGTTCAGCGGATCGGAGGATTTTTCGAAGCTGCCGGCCCACCAGATCGAAGGGTACAATGCCAACTGCGCCACCTGTCACGGCACCTGCGGCAACTGCCACGTGGTGCGCCCCCCGCTCGGGGGCGGAGGGCTGGCCAAGGGGCACGCTTTCACCAAAACCCCTGATATGGTTGGGGTTTGCGTTGCCTGCCACTCCTCCCGCGGCGGTCACGCTTATATGGGTATGGCCTCGGGAACCCAGTCCGACATCCATCTGAGGAAAAATGGTTACAAGTGCACCGATTGTCACAAGTCAGATGAACTGCACGGCAACGGCACCAAATATGACCAGCGCTACGCCTATCCGGAGCTTCCGGCCTGCAAGGATTGCCATTCGGGAATCGACCGGAAGAACATGTTCCACACGGTTCATATGGATGATTTCAACTGTCACGTATGCCACTCCCAGGATTACAACAACTGCGGAAACTGCCACGTACACGGCGAGGGCGCCCGCATCCCCTCCTATATGAGTTTCAAGATCGGATCCAACCCGATCCCGAACATCCGGCAGGGTTATGATTTCACGCTGGTCAGGCGTACGCTCGCCGCGCCCGACAACTGGGAGCGTTACGGCGTGTCCCAGTACGCGAACTTCAATGCCCTTCCCACCTACAATTATACCACTCCTCATAACATTCTACGGTGGACCAGCCGTACACAGGTCCCCAGCGGGGGCTCCTGTTCCGACAATTGCCACATCAGGAATGAAGGTGGGGTACTGGTTAACAAGAACCTCTACCTCTTCGAAGAGAACCTCCTTGAATGGGAGAAAACCGCCTCGGCAGGGGTCGTGGTCGACGGCAAACTTCCTGCCTCCTGGTTTAGATAGCTCACCTTTTGAAAATTGAAAA
>JAWOHI010000082.1:0-11714 GCA_046485255.1 Bacteroidales bacterium | reverse complement strand
TCTTGATCAATTGTGCAGGAGTAGCGCTCTTGTTTGAACAGGGCAGATCGGAAGCCTTGTAGGGGAAGGCCAGCTCATCCACGATGCCGGTGTTGGTGATATAAGTCAGGGAGGTGGAAGGTAAGCCCCCGCTGCAACTTCCTGCTCCGCTGCAGGAGAGGACATCCTGCTCGGAAAGGTCAAGGTTGAGCTGTTGGTTATAAAAAAGGTTTACCAGCGCTTCGGTGGCGCCCGTGACTGCGAAAGCCCAGCAGGAGCCGCAGCTACTCTGGTTTTTCACCGTAGTGATCCAGTTCTTCCCGTGCCGGTCCCGCCAATCCCATTTGTCGATCATCAGGCTGGCGGAGGCAGATTTAGTGCGTTCGCCGGTGGAGAAAATCCCACCGGTATAGTACTCGAACCCGGGAGGAAAGGTGCTCTCGCCAAATAATTTGCGCTTCTCAGCCCAGGTCAGTTCCGAGACCTCGGTTGCCCCGGCCACCCACAGGTGCCCGCTGCGCTCCAAGCCCCGATTGAGCCGTTCGATCTTGCTTTGGTTCTGGGCTGCCTTCCTGTCGGACTTGCCACGCTGAAGGTCCAAACCGGGTTCTGCCGCAGCAGTTGCGGTAAGGTCGTTCAATTGAAGTGTGGCATCCCTCACCTCAATCCTCAGGTAACCTGCAAGGGTTCCGGGCATTATGACCGTCTCTTCACCGAGATTATCGAGGGCTACCTGATCGCCGTCTTCTATTAAAGGATATGTTTCATACAGCAGATGTTCTTCATAATTCCGGTCAACCAGGATCATCCTGACCAATCCCCTGGGACCGTTGAATTGGACCTGCCCGCTTGCGACAAGGCCAAATACGGGATTGAGCAGCCTTGCAGTCAGGTCTATCTCGATAGTTCCCTCAACCTGTTGATTGATAGGAATGACGACCGGATTCCTGCCAGTGATCTTGAACGGATCCCTTCCACTGCCCTGACTGAACAGCGGCGAAATAGACAATAGAAGAATAAGAAAGATTGAAAGTGGTTTGATGGTTTTCATAGTATGGACGATTTAGCTGACTAAAATTACAGTTAAAAGGCCTCCGCTAATGAGTCGAAGCCGAACTATTTGACCAACTTAAGGGATTGTTTAAGGGAAGGGAAGGAATTCAGGACATCTCCAGCATCCGGCGGATCGGAACCTCAGCCCGAACCCGTATTTCTTCCTCCACAGTGACTTCGGGCCATTCGTAAAGAAGGGTCAAATACATCTTCTTAAGGTTGTGGAGTTTCATGAAGCTGCAGTCGTTGCACGCACAGGTTGAGTCCTTTGGTGGGGCCGGAATGAATATCTTGTCCGGACTTGCCTTTTTCATTTGGTGCAGGATGCCTGATTCGGTGGCGACGATGAAAGCCCGGGCTGAATCCTGGGCGGTATATTTCAAAAGGGCAGAGGTGGAACCAATGAAGTCGGCGACGATCAAAATGGGCCTCTGGCACTCAGGGTGTGCGATGACTTTTGCTTCGGGATACTCATTTTTCAGCAGGAGGATCTTCTCAAGGGAGAACTCCTCGTGGACGTGGCAGGCCCCGTCCCAAACAAGCATATTCCTACCTGTCAGGCTGTTGATGTAGTTGCCCAGGTTTCGGTCCGGGGCAAATATGATCTTTTGGTCTTCCGGAATCTGTTGGATAATGGACAAGGCATTGGCGGAGGTGCAGCAGATATCGGAAAGGGCCTTGATGGCGGCGCTGGTATTGACATAGGTAACAACCAAATGGTCAGGATGTTGCCTTCTGAATTCCGCGAATTGGTCAGGTGGGCAGGAGTCGGCTAGGGAGCACCCGGCATTCAGGTCAGGGATCAGGACTTTCTTCCCCGGAGCCAGAATCTTCGCTGTCTCTGCCATAAAATGCACGCCGGCAAAGAGGATGATGTCGGCCTTGGTTTCGGCCGCCTTTCGAGACAGATCCAGGCTGTCGCCAACAAAATCGGCTACCTCCTGAATTTCCGATTGTTGATAATAGTGGGCAAGGATGACCGCGTTCTTCTCACTGGCCAACCTCCTGATCTCCTCCTCGAATTTGATGCCCGGGGCCACCGGCTCATGCACAAATCCCTTCCTGACCCACGACTCTTTCATCATTCCATTTTTTTACAAAATTAGAAATTATTCGGAATGAGTCTGTGTTAGCCTGGCCAGGTAATCGCTGAACAACAGCTTCTCATCCGGATCCAATCCGGAGGTAAAAACCTCATTCAGAACCTTTCCATCAAAAAACTGGCTCGCCTTTCCATCTATTAACGACCTTCCTCTCTTCATTAACCAGAACCTGTCAGCCGTATGAATGGCCAAATCCAGGTCGTGGGAGGAGAAGATGATCGCCTTGGTGGTTTCCCGGGTCAGATTGCGGAGGGTCCGCATCAGGGAAATGCGATTTGGCAGGTCAAGATGGGCAGTCGGCTCATCCAAAATGATCACCGGCGTATCCTGAGCCAGTGCTTTAGCCAAAAGTGCGCGTTGTTGCTCGCCGTCGCTCAGGTCGTGCAGGCACTGGTCGGCCAGGTTGGTCATCCTGACCAGGTGCATCGCTTCCTCCACCTTTTCCTTATCCTGGTTGCCCAGGCGGCCCAGCCATCCTGTATAGGGGTAGCGGCCCATCGAGACCAGTTGCCTAACCGTCAGATGCTGCACCTCGATCCGGTCGGTCAATACAAGGCTCAGAACCCTGGCCGTCTGGAGCACCTGATTGCTTTTGACCACCTGACCAAGGATCTCGACCCCTCCGGAAATAGCCGGATGCAACCCTGCTAATGTCCTGATCAGGGTTGACTTGCCGGATCCATTCGGCCCGAGAAGGGAAACCACCTCCCCGGCGCGGAGCTCCAGGTTCATCGCCGGGGCAAGAACCAGGGGAGGTTTGCCGGAAACCCTGTAACCAATGGTCAATTGGTCGGTCGACAGAATGGCACTATTCGATTCCCTGCTCACGACTTCCAGGCATTACGTGTTTTTCGATTGCTGATGATGACCCAAATCACGACCGGCGCACCAAAAAGTGCTGTCACTGAATTGATTGGCAAAACCTGCCCGGCCGCAGGCAGTTGGGACAGGATATCACAAACCAGTAAAAGAAGGCTCCCAATCAGGATCGACGATGGAATGACCAACCGGTGGTCGGAACTTCTGAAGAGCGCTCTGGCCAGATGGGGCACAGCAATCCCCACAAAGGCGATCGGACCGGTAAAAGCAGTGATGGCACCAGTCATCAGGCTGGTCAGCAGGACGATGAACAAACGGGTTCTTTTCACGGGAATACCGATGGCCCTGGCCTGATTCTCCCCTAATAGAATGGCGTTCAGCGGCTTCAATAAAATAAGGGAGCCCAGGACACCCGCCAGGATCAAGGGGGTGAGTATTCCCAGATGCTCCCAGGTCACCCCGGCGATGCTGCCGAAGGTCCATACCAGGAAGCTATGTACCGAATCCGGGTCGCTGAAATACTGCAGTACACTGACCAGTGCCCCGGCGGCACTGCCGAACATAATCCCGATGATCAGGATGGAAACGGAATCCGCGATCCGCGTGGAGACGAGGATGACCAACAGCATGACCAGCAGGGAACCGGCCATCGCTGCGAAGACCAAACCCCAATGGCCGAAGGGGATCAGGCTGGAAGCGGCACCGGCCGTGAACAGGGAGGAGGCCAGCATCAGGATGGCCACCCCCAGGCTGGCGCCCGAGCTGATACCCAAAACATAGGGCCCGGCCAGCGGATTGCGGAACAGGGTCTGCATCATCAGGCCACTGACCGATAGTCCGGCTCCGGCGAGGATCGCAGTGAAGGCCTTGGGCATCCGTATTTTCCACAGGATGAAGGCAAGGTTCTCGGTTTCCGGACTGCCTGACAGAATCCTGCTGATATCCTCAAGGCTAAAGCGAACCGCTCCAAGCATCAGGTCCGCCACCAAGGCCAGGATGACCAAGACCGAAATGACGGCAAAAAGAATCCATTGTCGACTCCCTTGACTCATCTAATTAAATATCAGTGGCTTAAAAAAGTTCCAGCAATGCTCAGGCAGCTGCCCGGGCCAGGCTATGGCAATGAGGTCCTCCAGGATCAGGTCGGGCCGCACCACCCCACCCTCCCAATAATCATTCCCTCCGTGTGGATTGACCCGGTTTGTCAGGCTATACACCCGCTGCTCCCTGACCGCCCGGAAATTGGCGTATCGTTTTTCGATCGCCAGGAGCTGGCTGATCGAATCTACAGGGACTCCGATCCATAGCTCTGCCTGCCCGGCCTGATTGTAAACCGCCTCAAAGCTTAGGGCAAGGCTGGCCGACTGATCAATGCCGGCCCAGGGATATTTGAGGCCGGCATCCCGAAAAAAGTTGGCCAGGTAATTCCTGCCGCCCGGCACGTACCAGGTCCCCTTAAAGTCGGTGCCGGTAAAAACCGTCAGGCGCTCGTCAACCTCCCCTACCTTGGCGCAGAGTGTCCGGTAATGCTGTTCGACCTGATCGAAAAGGGAATCCGCCAGGGCCCTCCTGCCCGTCAGCAGTCCGAACACCTTGATCCACTCTGCCCGCCCGAGCGGGGTTGACTCCATCCATTCAAGAATGTAAACAACCGGAATCCCCGACTCCCGGAGCCTGGCGTCCGGATTGAACTGCCCGTCGATACCGGTTTGCAGGATAACCGATGGCCGTGCCGATACCAGGTGCTCCAGGTTGTACTCCAGATCGCGCCCCATCTTGAGCAGCGATCCATCCAGATATCTTTGGTAAAGGATTGAATCATAAAGCCTTTCAGGGTTATTCATCCCTGATAGCAGATGGCCTGCACCCAGATGAGTCAAAAACCCGGTATGGGTTGTCGATGAAGCCACGATGGTTTCAACCGGAACCTGGATGGTGGTAAAGGACCCGGCGGCTTCCCCGGCCTGGTTTTCATCCTGTAAAAGGAATTGCGCCAGGATCCTCTCCTGGCGCCTGGGATCGGTTAGGGTGAGCAGAACCCCGTCAGGCATCTCCTGCACGCGAAAGCATTGGGCGTGCTGGGCAGTAGGAGCAATCTGTGTAGGCTGCCCGCCATCCGGCCTGCCTGGTCGGGCGGGATGGTGGCAACCTGCCATCAATCCAAGCGACCCAATCAGAAGAAACGAAATGATCTCTTTGATTATCAATTTATTTAATGAAGTAGCCATTGCTGTTCAAGAGCCGGAAACACCACACGAAGATAATGGATCAGACTATTCATTTCTTTAGAATCAATCTAAATAAGAAATTAGATACCTTTGTCGGACAAATGAATCTAGAAGAGCTTTTACCCGGGCAAAGGGGCATCATCATTAAGGTGAGGGGCCGCGGAGTTTTTCGCAAGCGGCTTCTGGAGATGGGTTTCATCCCAGGGAAAAGGGTTGAGGTAATCAAGTCGGCCCCGCTCCGCGACCCGGTCGAGTTTCGCATCCTCGACTCGAATGTCTCGCTCCGCCGGGCCGAGGCAAGACAAATCGAGATCCTGGCCGAGGACATCCTCCCGGCAATGGAAAGCCAGGTCCCCGTTGATGATTCGATGCACCTGGCCCGTCCCAGGCAGCGGCGGCGCCGGTTGGGACGACGGTTTCACAGTCCTCACAATCCCTGGGACGAGCAGCAGGACGGCCATTGGAACCGGAACCATTCCAGGGAGCTCCGGGGCAGGGGCAGCCGGCCCATCCCGCCGATTGAGGTGGCCTTGGTAGGGAATCCGAACTGCGGCAAGACCTCCATCTTCAATATCGCCAGCCACTCCAGGGAGCACACGGCCAACTATTCAGGGGTCACGGTCGACTCCAAGGAGGCCAATCTTCACTATGGAGGCTATTCGTTCCGGCTCACCGACCTGCCGGGAACCTATTCGCTCACCAGCTACAGCCCGGAGGAACTGTTTGTCATCCGCCATCTGACTGGAAAACAGCCAGATGTGGTGATCAACGTGGTGGACGCGACCAACCTGGAGCGGAACCTTTACCTCACGACCCAGCTGATCGACATGGACCTCCCCGTGGTGATGGCGTTGAATATGTTTGACGAATTCGAGGAGCACGGCGATCGTATCAACCACAGCTATCTGGGCAAACTTTTAGGCATTCCCATCGTACCAACGGTTGGATCGACCGGAAAGGGAGTAGACAAGCTTTTTACCAAAGTTATTGCAGTCAGCGAGTTGCGGGAAAAAACTACCCGGCATATCCATATCGTCTATAATCCGGAAATAGAGATTTCCATCAAGCGGATCCAGGACCGGATCTGGCAGGCACCGGGATTCAGCGGGCTCTTTTCGAGTCGTTTCATCGCCATCAAGCTTCTTGAGCGAAACCACGACCTGCTCAAATTGCTTGATGAGCTGGACCAGCCCGGTGAGATCATCAACCTGGCCGAGCAGGAGATTGCCAGGATCGAAGGCCTTCATACCGAAGATATTGAAACCCTGATCTCGGATTCCCGTTTTGGGTTCATCGCAGGGGCCCTGAAGGAGACCCTTACCCGTGCGGAATCCAGAGGCAGGCCGGAAAACCAAACCACCCGGATCGACCGCATCCTGACGCACAAGTGGCTGGGTTTCCCGATATTCCTGCTGTTCCTCTGGGTGATGTTCCAGTCCACCTTCAACCTGGGGCAGTATCCGGTGGGCTGGATAGAGGGTGGAGTTGCAGCCCTTTCGAAATGGGTGTTCAATGGCCTGGCGCCCGGGATGTTAAGGGATCTGCTGGTGGATGGCATTATTGGCGGAGTTGGCGGAGTGCTGGTATTCCTGCCTAATATCCTGATACTCTTTTTGTTCATATCATTTATGGAGGACACCGGTTATATGGCCCGGGTGGCTTTCATAATGGACAAGCTGATGCACCTGATCGGTCTGCACGGCAAGTCATTCATCCCGCTGATAATGGGTTTTGGTTGCAACGTACCGGCTATCCTGGCTACCCGGACCATTGAGAACCGGGGTGACCGCCTGATCACGATGCTCATCCTGCCGCTGATGTCTTGCAGCGCCAGGCTTCCGGTGTACATCCTGGTGGCCGGGCTGGTCTTCCCGGGCCAGGCAGGCAACACCATTTTTTTGCTCTATCTGACAGGCGTGGCTCTATCGATCCTGCTGGCCCTGTTGTTCAAGAGCACCATCTTCAGAAAGAAGGAGACCCCGTTTGTAATGGAACTGCCGCCTTACCGGATACCCACCACCAAGGCGGTAATGAAACATATGTGGTTCAGGAGCCAGATGTACCTGCGAAAGATGGGTGGCGTGATCCTGGTGGCTTCGGTGATCATTTGGGCATTGGGTTATTTCCCCCGCAGCGAGGGGACTAAGTCGGAGCAACTGGAAGCTTCCGCGATAGGGCGGATCGGCCATTTCATTGAGCCAGTCCTTTCGCCCTTAGGTTTCGACTGGAAGATGTCGGTGGCACTCCTTTCGGGAGTTACAGCCAAAGAGGTGGTTGTAAGTACTTTAGGAGTTCTTTACCAGGATGAGGATACCAATGCGTCAATGCAGGAGCGAATGATGGCCTCGAAGCACACAAAAGGAAAACTTTCCGGCCAACCGGTCTATTCTGCCAGGGCGGCTTTGGCTTTTATGTTGTTCGTGCTGATATACGTTCCCTGCATAGCCGTGCTGGTGGCTATCCGGCGCGAATCAGGCAGTTGGAAATGGAGCATACTGATGGTCATCCTGACCACAGCCCTGGCCTGGGGCATATCCTGGATTGGTTACCAGGTGATGTGATGCTTCCGGGCAGCCTAGTAAATCCTGGCGTTCTGATAGTACTTGATGGCTTCCGGGAGGTTTTTCTTCATCTCGGCGATACGGGTTTCATCCAGGGGGTGGGTACTGAGCCATTCCGGAACTGTCTGACCCGCCTTGGCCTTGGACATTCTTTCCCAGAACGTTACGGCACCATTCGGATCATAGCCGGCCATTGCGATGAAGATCAGCCCTAGACGGTCGGCCTCCTTTTCGTGCAGCCGCGAATAGGGCAACAGGATTCCGACCTGGGCTCCCACCCCATAGGCAGCAAGGAAGATATCACGGGTCTGCTGCGGCCTGGTCTCCATGGCAAGCGACAGGGCCATTCCGCCCAAATCGGTCATCATCCCCTGGCTCAGCCGCTCATTGCCGTGGCGAGCTACCGCGTGGGCCACCTCGTGCCCGATCACCACGGCCAGGCCTGACTCATCCTGGGTATAGGGCAGCAAGCCCTCGTACACCACGACCTTGCCCCCAGGCAGGCACCAGGCATTGGGCGTCTTGTCGGCCACCAGCTTGAACTCCCACCTATAATTTGCCAGTTCCTGTTCCAGACCGTTGTCTTTCAGGAACCGGTTGACAGCACCAGAGATCTTCGAACCAGTAAGGGCGACCAGGTCAGAGGCCGCCTTATTGGTGGATACCGGGTTCTCCTTCATAAAAGCCTCAAAATTGGCAAAACCCATCTCCACGATGGTGGCTTCGGGCAGAAGGTTAATCTGCTTCCGACCCGTGATGGGCACAATCTGGCAAGCATCGAGCAAAAACGAGGAGGCCAAAAGCAATAGTAATGTCCTTGGGTTGACTCTCATGGCTATCAAGATTAATACGTTAAAAGTGCTGCGGGTTCGACCGCAGCCTGAACCGGGACTACCTGCTTTCCCTGCTGAAGCGTGGACGTGGCCTTGGCTGGCCCTCCGGTCTGGGTTCGGACTGCTTAACCACAATCCGGTTTCCTTTAAGTTCGGAGTCGTTCAATCCGCTAATGGCTTCCTGAGCCTCCATTTCATCAGGCATTTCGACAAAACCATAGCCCTTTGATTGGTTGGTGTCGCGGTCCATGATCACCTTGGCCGTATCCACGCGGCCATAATTCTCGAATAAATGCTTTAAATCCTCACCGGTTGTTCCGGGACTGAGTTTGGCAACAAAGATGTTCATAGGTTAGGCTGAAAAAGTTGATAAATAATGATGGTTATACAAAGATGGAAAAAATTTCAGACTCAATTTCAATCTTTTGAGGGTTTTTTGGGCAATTGCATTCGTCCCGCTGCTTGTCATAATTCGTATCTTCGCCCAATGCCCCGTTTTGACAAAAACAAAACCCTGACCCTTGGGGACGCCATAAAAGTGACCCGCCCCAGGGCTTTCATGTTAATGGCCAAGCCGATCGGACCGGTCTGCAACCTTAACTGCACCTACTGCTATTATCTGGAGAAGGAAAAACTGTACGGACAAACCTCCGGATTCAGGATGAAGGAAGGGATACTAGAGGAATATATCAAGCAATTTATTGAATCTCATGAAGTTCCCCTGGTCACTTTCAGCTGGCAGGGAGGAGAACCGACGCTGTTGGGATTGGATTTCTTTGAAAAAGCGGTAGCCCTGCAGGCCAAATACCGGGGGAACAAGCGCATCGACAATGCCCTGCAGACCAATGGCACGCGTCTGGATGAGGCTTGGTGCCGGTTTTTGAACCGTAACAAATTCCTGGTGGGGATTTCCATCGACGGTCCGGCCGCCTACCACGACCGGTACCGGAAATTTAAAAGTGGCAAGCCCTCTTTTGATGAGGTGATGAGGGGGATACGGCTTCTCCGCAGGTTTAGGGTCGAGTTCAACACCCTGACTGTGATCAACGAAGCCAACGCCACCCACGCTGTTGAGGTGTACCGGTTCCTTAAAAAGATCGGCAGCCGGTACCTGCAGTTTATCCCGATCGTCGAAAGGCAGGCGGAGCAACCCACTCCCGAAGGATTGACCCTCGTGGCGCCCGGATTTGAAGACCCGGCCGTCATCACCGACTGGTCCGTCAGGTCGCGTCAATACGGGAAATTTATGATCCAGATCTTTGATGAATGGGTTAAGCAGGATGTCGGCCAGGTGTTTGTCCAGCTGTTCGACGCCACCCTGGCCAACTGGGTGGGCGCCACACCGGGTTTGTGCGTCTATGCTGAAACCTGCGGGGAGGCGGCCGCCATTGAGCACAACGGTGACGTGTACTCCTGCGACCACTTTGTTTACCCGGAGAATCTGCTGGGCAACATTACCCGAAACAGCCTGGTGGAGATGATGGGGTCAGCCACGCAGATCCAGTTTGGCAAGGATAAACGCGATACGCTGCCCGATGTGTGCCTCCGGTGTGAGTACCGGTTTGCCTGCCACGGAGGATGCCCCAAAAGCCGCATTGCACTGACTCCGGCAGGCAAACCAGGACTTAACTGGCTATGCGAGGGGTACAAGATGTTCTTCGCACACGTGGCCCCCTATATGGAATTTATGGCCAACGAACTCCTCAACGAACGCCCGCCGGCGAATGTGATGAGGTCGGAGTTGGTTGGTAGGGAGAAAACTAAATCGTGAATGTCGTGAATGCCGTGAATGTCGTGACCCGTAAATGGTAAATGGTAAATCGTAAATGGTAAATCGTAAATTAGGATGGATTTTCGAATCATATCGGAGTTTTTTCCCACCGGGGATCAACCAGAGGCCATAGCGCAACTGACCGAAGGCGTGAACAATGGGGTTACCTACCAAACCCTGATGGGGGTTACCGGGTCGGGCAAGACTTTCACCATTGCCAACGTCATCGACCAGGTGAAGCGTCCTACGCTGGTCCTGAGCCACAACAAAACCCTGGCCGCGCAGCTTTACAGCGAATTCAAGACCTTTTTCCCCGAAAATGCCGTCGAGTATTTCGTCTCCTATTACGATTACTACCAGCCGGAGGCTTATCTGCCTGTAAGCGACACCTATATAGAGAAAGATCTGTCGATCAACGACGAGATTGAGAAGCTCAGGCTGAGTACCACCTCCTCCCTGCTCTCAGGCAGGCGTGATGTCATTGTGGTAGCCTCCGTCAGTTGCATCTACGGAATCGGTAACCCTGATGATTTCCACAGCAATACGATACACCTGTCAAAGGGTCAGGTGCTCGCCCGCAACCGTTTTCTCCGAATGCTGGTCGACAGTCTATACAGCCGGAACGAAACGGAGTTCGGCCACGGCAATTTCAGGGTCAGGGGCGATAGCGTTGACGTCCACGTGGCTTTCGGCGATGTGGGCTACCGCCTGATCTTCTGGGGCGACTATATCGAGGAACTGGAGGTCTTCAACCCGGTTACCGGTCAGGTGACCGACCGTCCCGACCAGGTTACCATTTACCCGGCAAACATCTTTGTGACGACCAAGGAGCGGATCAAGGCAGCCATCCGGCAGATCCAGGATGACCTGGTTAAGCAGGTCGAATTTTTCAAGGATATTGGCAAGCACCTCGAGGCCAAGCGATTGGACGAGAGGGTTAATTTTGACCTGGAGATGATCCGGGAGTTGGGGCACTGTTCGGGGATTGAGAACTATTCACGCTATTTTGACGGGAGGGCACCGGGTACCCGCCCATTCTGCCTGCTCGACTATTTCCCGGATGATTTTCTGACCATCGTGGATGAGAGCCACGTGACCATTCCCCAGATCCGGGCGATGTACGGCGGCGACCGGTCGCGCAAGGAAAACCTGGTAGAATATGGATTCCGGCTCCCGGCTGCACTGGACAACCGGCCGTTACGATTTGAAGAGTGGGAAGGGCTTACGGGCCAGACCATCTTTATGTCGGCCACACCGGCGGATTACGAGTTGCGGAAATCCGAAGGGATCGTGGTGGAGCAGGTGATTCGTCCGACCGGCCTGCCCGACCCCGTGATTGAGGTACGTCCCTCTGGCAATCAGATTGA
>JAWOHI010000331.1:0-2945 GCA_046485255.1 Bacteroidales bacterium | reverse complement strand
CACCAGGCTACCTGAACCTGGTAGGAGCCGATACCCATCAGGATGACGGCCGCCAGGTAAATGACCAGCTTGAAGAAGAGCTTCCCATCCCATCCAAATCCAAAAATCCTGGATGAGATCAGATATTGGGAGAACCCGGCAAAGAACTGGGTCGCCAGGCAACTCACGGCAGCTCCGAAGGCGTGGTATCTCGGAATCAGTATCAGGTTTAATGTCAAATTGATACCAACAGCAATTGCCGAGGTGATGTTGAGCTCTTTCAGGTTTCCGTTGGCCGTTAAAAGGGTGCCAAAAATGATCGTACCCGCCATTCCCAGGAAAGCCACCATCAAGAGGCCAAAAAAGCTGGCCGATTCGGCCACGTGGGACTCATAGAGCAGATCCATTATGTCGGCCCTGAACACTTGCGATCCGACCGCCAGGGCGATCATCGGGATAAAGAGCAGGAGGGACGACAACCGGGTGAGGTCGTGGATGCTCTTGCGGTCCTTGAGCATCTTGCTGAACATCGGCAGGAGCAGAACGGCAAACAGGAGTGCAAACTGGTAAGCCGCATCAAAGATCCGGAAACCGTTGTAATAAATCCCCGCCTGCACGTCGCCGAAAGGCCGCAGGATCTTCTCCAGCATAATGGCGTCCATTCGGGTGTAGGTGGCCATCAGAAGGGCCAGCAGGGCGAAGGGGGCCGACTGCCGGAGGACCACCATAAAGAATTTGCGGTCGTAGCGAAGCTTCGGGAAATTGGACTTCCAGGCCACGATCAGGAAGCAGATCAGGGCCGTGATGAGATAAGCGGCTGTCTGACTATAGATAAACCACTCGATGTTGAACTGGAGCCCTTCGATCCGACCCCAGATGAGAACGGCACAGAAGACAATCATCAGGGCGCGGTCGAGCACCGATACCAGCGAGTTGAGGGTGTGCATCTGCATACCCGCGATATTCGACCGGAGGTAGAGGGTGAATGATACCAGCAGCTGGTTCAGAGCCAGGAATAGCAGCAGCCCCAACTCGCGCCCGGTGTAGCCCAGGATCAGGGCCAGGGCGAAGGTGACCAGCCCATAAGCCAGGGCAAGAATGAATTTTAGTATGACGATCGTGGAAAAATGCTTTCGCAGCAGCTGATGGTTCTGCGAAATGTTCCGGTTGTTGTAGTTGGTGATCCCCAGGTCGAGGATGATGTTAAGCACGAACGAGATGTTCAGCAGGGCGTAATAGAGCCCGAATTCAGCGTGCCCGACGATGATCTGGACGTTCCTGTCAATCCCGAAAATCCACAACGGCTTGATCAGTAGGTTCAGAAGGATGATCAGTACCAGGTTGGTAATAAACTTCTTTTTCAAGGCTGATGTACTTTCGGTTCCCTGCTCAGATTTACCGCTCCATAAAAGTGCCCAAAAGTAGTAAAATTCACAGTTGCCGGATATGACTTTTCTCCAATAATGCAGCCGGATCTAATCATAAACGATCCAGTTAATTATTTTATTTTCAGGTTATAAAACTAATTTCATCCGGGTGTTGCGGCTGGCTGGAGAAGGGCGGGGAATTATCGCTAACTTTACGGGATGGTCATCGCTGTCAACTGCAGGCTGCTTCAAAAAAACCGGCTCGAAGGCATCGGATGGTTCACTTTTGAAACCCTGAAAAGGATTACGGTTGCTCATCCGGAGCACCGGTTCATCTTCATTTTCGACCGGCCCTGGGCCCCCGAATTCATTTTTTCCGATAACATCACCCCGGTGGCGGCCGGTTTCCCGACCCGGCATCCAATCCTTTGGTTCCTCTGGCTCGAGCTGGTCATCCCACGGGTCCTGCGGAAATACAAGGCTGATATCTTTTTCTCGCCCGACGGGCTGCTCTCCCTCCGCACGAAGGTCAGGTCGATTCCGGTAATTCACGACATCAGTTTCAGGCACCGCCCTGGCGACCTCCCCTTCTGGCCCCGCTGGTACTACAACTTCTTTTTCCCGCGATTTGCCAGGAAAGCCTATCGTATCTGCACGGTATCCGTTCATAGCCAGAAAGATATCTGCGCAACTTATGAGATCGACCGGCCGATCATCCGCGTGGTGTTCAACGGGGTCAACCCGGCCTATTCCCCGCTGTCCGAGGAGGAAGTAACGGCTGTCCGCCAGCAGTATGCCGAAGGCAAGCCCTATTTCCTCTATGTGGGATCCCTCCATCCGCGCAAGAATGTCGACAACCTGCTGAAGGCCTACGATCGCTTCATTGAGCAGACCGGTTCGGATGTGCGCATGGTGGTGGTGGGCGAGCGAATGTGGAAAAAGGACGGCGGACTGTCCGCCGTCAGCCGTCCGCCATCCGCCGTCCTTTATACGGGGCGGTTGGAGACCGATGAGCTCCGCCGGGTGATGGGGGGAGCCCTGGCCCTTACGTTCGTCCCGTGGTACGAAGGTTTTGGCATCCCCGTCATCGAGGCGATGGCGGCGGGTGTGCCGGTCCTCACCTCCAATGTCACCTCTCTTCCGGAGGTGGGGGGCAAGGCCGTGCTGTATGCCGATCCCTCATCGGTGGAGAGCATCGCCCAGGGGATGCACCGGCTGGCCACAGACGAAGCTTTGCGCAAAGAACTGATCAACAGAGGATTGGAGCGCTGCAAGTTGTTCACTTGGGACAAAACGGCCCGCAAGGTGTGGCTGACCATTGATACCGTCATCCGGGCGATACGCGATTATGGTGGAAAATAATAGGATTGCCGGATGCGATGAGGCGGGGCGCGGGTGCCTGGCCGGACCGGTCTATGCCGCGGCGGTGATCCTGCCTGAGAGCTTCAGCCACCCCGAACTGACCGATTCCAAGAAGATGAGCCCCCGAAGCCGCGACAAGCCCAGGTGGATCATCCAGGAGTCGGCCCTGGCCTGGGCGGTGGCCTCCGTGGATGCAGCCGGAATCGATGAGATCAACATACTGAATGCCAGCATAAA
>JAWOHI010000325.1:0-7592 GCA_046485255.1 Bacteroidales bacterium | reverse complement strand
ACAACCACACATAGGATGGTTCACCAGGAGCTCCTGGAAGCTTGCAAAAGGGGCGATCCGCAGGCACAAATGAAGCTTTACAAGCTCTACTACAAACCGATGTTTCACGTGAGCTTGAGGATCCTCTCCGACCGGATGGAGGCGGAGGATGTGATGCAGGAGGCCTTTCTGATCGCTTTCCGCACGCTCTCCAAAGTGGACCTGAATATCAGTTTCGGCGGATGGCTCAGGCGGATTGTCATCAATCGTTCTTTGGATGCACTGCGAAAAAGAAAAGGCGAAGTGGAGCTGACTGGCGAGATTGCGGAAGAGTCAGGATATCAAGCTGAAAGTTTTGAGGAGAGCGAAACGGTGGAGGAGAAGGTGGGGAAAATAAAAAGAGCGATGCAACGGCTGCCTGAAAAATACCGGCTGGTTTTGTCGCTCAACCTTTTCGAGGGATATGATCACGATGAGATCGGCCAGATACTGGGAATTCCAGCCTCCACCTCCAGGGCCCATCTCTCGCGGGGGAAGCAGAAGCTCCTGCAACTTATTGGATGCTAAATGGTAAATCGTAAATCGTAAATCGTAAATTGTAAATCGTAAATTAAAATGAATTGGCTCGAAGAAATCATAAAGGAGAACAAAGAGATGTTCGCACAGGAAGAACCTCCCGCCGGGCATTTCGAGCGGTTTGAAGCCAGGCTGCGCCAGGAAGTCCGCAGAAGGCGGCTGAAGCTGGTTTACCGGATCAGCTCCATAGCCGCGATCGGATTGATTGCACTCGCTTCCGCCATTTTTGTCTATGACCGCTTGATCGACCAGGACACGATGTTGTTTACGCTCGGTGATGTCAGCCCGGAACTGGGCAAGGTGGAGTTTTACTACACCAGCCAAATCGGCCAGAACGTGCTGGTGATTGACACCCTGACCGCCGCCCTGACCGGCGAGGATTACCGCCGGATGGTCCAGGGCGAACTGGCCAGTATGGATTCGGTCTACCTTAGCCTGCAACAAAAGCTAGGTGCCCATCCTGGCGATGAACGGATTGTCAACGCGATGATCCGGTTTTATCAGACCAAGCTGGCCATAATGAATGAATTGATCGCTTATCTCAACCAAATCAACCAAACAAATAATCCAAAAATTGAAGACAATGAATTCACGCTTTTTTAAACCGATCGCGGCCCTGGTGCTGCTAGCGGCAACCATTGCCGGCGTAAAAGCCCAAACGGCAACCAAAGAGATCCGGAAGGAGTTTAACACCACCTCCGCCTCAGTCCTGGTCATTGACAACCAGTTCGGGAAACTTACAGTTGAACCGTGGGATCAGAACAAGGTGGTCATCGAAGTCAAGATCGAAACCAAGGCCTCCGACAAGGCCAAAGCAGACAAACTGCTGGAACGCATCCAGGTGGACATCTCCGAGAGCGGGTCCAAAATCTTGGCCAAAACCCGCATCGAGGATAAGACGGTGACCCGCGATGGCGACAAGAACGAGTCAAGGTCCTTTAGCATTGATTACCTGGTCAAAGCGCCGAAAAGCATTAAAGCCGAACTGTCCAACCAATTCGGGGATGTCAGCCTCGGAACCCTCACCGGCCCGGTGGACCTGAGCGTCCAGTTCGGTTCGTTGAATGCGGTCGGGCTGCTTGGTGCGGAAACCAACATCGAGTTACAGTTTGTCGGCAAGGCCACCATCGGCGAATTGGCCAACGCCAGCCTGGAGGTGCAGTATTCGAGTCCCCTCAAGATTACCAAGGCAGGCAAGTTAAGCATTGAAGCCCAGTTCTCCACACTGGAGATCGGATCGGTGGAGGTCCTTGAAATTGAAACGGCCAATAGCAAAGTGGTCATTGAGATGCTGATGCAGTCGCTCTCCTTCGAAGGCAGTATGGGTTCGCTCGACGTCAAATCGGTGGATGCCGGCTTCCGCTCCATCGAAGCCGAGCAAAATATGGGAGAGATCACCCTGCGCATCGATCCGAAAGCCGGTTATACCCTCAATGCCGTCTCCGCGATGGGCAGCATTAATGTGCCCGATGGCTTCAAGGCAGACCCGGGAGCCAAATCCAAGGACCGGGAGATCCCTGGCGTGAGTGCAAAAAAAGTAACCGGAACCTATGGAAGCGGTTCATCAAAAATCAACCTGGAGGTTAATATGGGATCCATCCGGATTCAATAGGTCCATATACCCGGCCCTGCCGGCCCCAAACCAAACCCAGCGAAAGCAGCCTAACAAAAGGCTGCTTTTTTTGTTATACCAATAAATTAAAAGACTCAAGATGATAAGCATTTCCACCCCCCCGGCTCCGGTCAACGAAGAGGTTCACTCCTACGCTCCCGGAACGGCTGAGCGCAAGGCGCTCGAAGCCACCCTGCGGTCGCTTAAATCCAAAATAATTGATATTCCAATGGTTATCGGTGGACAAGACATCACCACCGGCCAGTTGGAGGAGATCCGTGCGCCCCACGACCATTCCACGGTCCTGGCCCGGTACCATATGGGCACCGGCGAGCACGTGAAACAGGCCATCGAAAACGCCCTGGAGGCTAGAAAACAATGGGCCCTGACCCCCTGGGAGCAGCGGGCCTCCATATTCCTCAAGGCGGCCAGCCTGCTGTCGGGCGCGTTCCGTTACAAGGTCAATGCGGCCACAATGCTGGGGCAATCCAAGAATATCCATCAGGCCGAAATTGATGCCGCCTGTGAGTCGGTTGATTTCCTGAACTTCAACGTTCAATTTATGGCTGACATTTACGCCATTCAACCGGAGAACAATCGCTACACCTGGAACAGACTGGAGCAGAGACCATTAGAAGGCTTCATATATGCCGTGAGCCCCTTCAACTTCACCTCCATCGCCCTCAACCTGGCCACCGCGCCTGCCCTGATGGGCAACGTGGTGGTTTGGAAGCCCGCCCAGACCCAGATTTACTCCGCCAAGGTGCTGATGGACGTGTACCGGGCTGCCGGGTTGCCTCCCGGTGTCATCAATATGGTTTTCGCACCCGGCAAGGAATCGGCGGATATGGCCCTGTCGCACCCCGATTTGGCCGGAGTCCATTTCACCGGATCAACCGAGGTGTTCCAGTCGATCTGGAAAACGGTCGGCACGAACATAGCCGGATACAAGACCTTTCCCCGCCTGGTGGGGGAAACGGGAGGCAAGGATTTTATCCTGGCCCACCCGACAGCCAGGCCGGTGGAGGTGGCCACCGCACTTTCGCGTGGCGCCTTCGAATATCAGGGACAGAAGTGCTCCGCCGCTTCCAGGGGCTATATCCCGGCATCCCTGTGGCCCGAGATCAAGTGCCACCTGCTCGACGACCTGAATCAGTTCAAGATGGGAAGCCCCGAAGATCTGTCCAACTTCGTCAACGCCGTGATCGACGAACGGGCCTTCGACAAGCTGGCCGGGTATATCGACCGGGCCAGGAACCATCCGGACGTGGAGATCATAGCCGGTGGGAACTACGATAAGAGCAAGGGCTATTTCATCGAACCCACGGTAATCGTTACCCGGGACCCTCATTACGATACGATGCACACCGAGCTTTTTGGCCCGGTTCTGACGCTTTATGTTTATCAGGATGAGGACTTTGAGAATGTTCTGATGCTGGTCGACCAAACCTCTCCCTATGGCTTGACCGGAGCCATTTTTGGTTCTGACCGATACGCTATCGAGCTGGCCAGCCGTGAGCTGGTCAACGCGGCGGGCAATTTTTACATCAACGACAAGCCCACAGGGGCAGTCGTGGGCCGCCAGCCTTTTGGAGGATCGAGGGCTTCGGGCACGAACGACAAGGCAGGGTCGATGTTGAACCTGCTGAGGTGGGTCTCCCCAAGAACCATCAAGGAGTGTTTCCTGCCGCCGGTTGACCATCGCTACCCATTCCTCGCCGATGAATAGTTAAGATGTTTGAATCCGTCCATCAGGATTTCAACAGGTATTACTACCTTTATTCTATAATCCTGATGGATGTTTTTCAAATCTTATTCCGATCCTGACAAGAAAGACCGCTGGCTGCCCCTTGACAATGCGGCGAAAATTTTCCCAGCGGGAGCCGGCGAAGAGCGTTCGCTGGTTTACCGCCTGATGGTGGAGCTGGATCGGCCGGTGAGTTACCATACCCTGGTTGAGGCACTCAACCGGACCATTGGTGACTTACCCTACTTCACCTGCCGACTCCGGCGCGGATTCTTCTGGTATTATTTCGAGCCGGACCCTTCCGGACTTGAGGTGCTGCCGGATGTCAACCTGCCCTGCCGTGCCTTTCATTTCAGGAGTAACCAGATGGATCAACTCAGGGTCCTGCTTCGTGACAACCGGATCTCGTGCGAGTTCTTCCACGCCCTCACGGATGGCTCCGGGGCCCTTGAGTTCGTGCGTACCCTGATCGAACATTACGCTGCTTTGGCAGAAGATCCGGCAGCCGCTTGGGAGGAGGATTCTTATTATGATGAATTATACGATGAGCTGACTGAGGATTCGTACAACAAGTACTTCAATCCCAGGGTCCCGATCCCTGATAAGCTCCGAAAGGCCTACCACCTGCCGTTCCCCTTCAGGGCCAAGCCCAGGCTGCGGATCCTGTCGGCCGAAGTTCCCTCCGATCAGGTCAAGGCCTATTCCAAAAGTATTGGCATCTCGGTTACCGAGTACCTGGCTTCGGTTTATATGTCTGTCCTTCAAGAGATTTACCACCAGGTTCAGCCACAGGGAAGGCCCGACAAACATTCCGTTATCCGGATCCAGGTCCCGGTCAACCTGAGAAAACTCTTTCCCAGCAAGACCTTGCGGAACTTCTCCCTGTTTGTCGTACCCGAGATCGACACCAGCCTGGGGTCCTATACCTTTGAAGAGATCGTAAAAAACGTACGGTTCTTTATGCAGCACGAAACAGAGGCCAAGCAAATGCAGCGGACCATCTACCGGAACGTCCGGAATGAGAAGAGCTACTTCATCCGGCTGGTACCGCTTCTCCTGAAAAACCTGATCCTCGCCTACCATTTCCGGAAGCTGGGTATGTCGCTCTACTCGGGCCTGATCACCAACCTCGGCGTTGTCAGGTATTCCGACCGAGCCTCCAGGATGGTCCAAAGGCTGCGATTCCTCCCGCCACCGCCCGACCAGAGCCGGGTGAGCCTTGCAGTGGTCACCTACGAAGAAAAGATGGTGATCACCTTTGCCAATTCCACCCGTTCAAGGCTGCTTGAGCGCAAGTTCACCCAGCATCTTCGCCAGCACGGGATTGATGTCAAACTGTTAAACTCTTGAAAATGGAAATCTGCCCAAATTGCGGAATCGAACTGGAGTCGGAATATTCGAAATGTCCTCTGTGCCAGGTGGAAATCAGGTCGCAGAAACAAAGCAGGCCCAGACAGCTCACCACCTACCCGGGTCAGGAAAGGCCACTGAATATCAGTGAAAAGATCCATCTTTTCTGGGAGCTCTCGGGGATACTGCACTTCTCCTCCATCGTAATGACGCTGCTGATCGATATCATCCTGCACCGGCAACCCGGATGGTCGCTAATCACACTGACCTGCATCACAGCCTCATTTATTTACATTACCCTGCTGGTGCACTTGTCAAAGCGGCTGCTCCTGTTCTTGGGAGGCCTCCTCCTTAACACGGTTGCGCTGATCTTCTTTCTCGACCTGCTCAAGGGGGGGATCACGTGGTTCGTTTTGCCGGGACTGCCGCTGACCGGGTTTTTCATCCTTCTGCTGGGAATGGTCCTTGTTTTCACCCGGAGGACCAGCCAGCGCGGGTTTAATGTGATAGGGGCAACCGCCCTTGCGGTCGGCATCTACATAATGATTATTGAGGTATCGGTGTCGCTGGCCCTCAACCAGACTTTCAAGCTCTCCTGGTCGGTCATCGTTGCTGCGTCCATCCTGCCCTTCGCCTTGCTCCTGTTCTATTTCCATTACCGGCTTAAACGGGGCACCAGCCTGAGAAAATTCTTCCATCTGTAGCTTACCGGAAAAGAAATTGGGCATACATTTGTGGTTGAAAGAAATGGAAAAGAACCTGTTCCAAAAAATCTGGTCGGTCATATCGAACAAGTACCTGATCGCCTTTGTGCTCTTCGGGGTTTGGATCGTTTTTTTTGACCAGCACAACCTGATGGACCGTCAGAAGACCAGGGATTCTCTGGTGGCACTTAAAAAGGATACGGTTTACTATTACAACAAGATCCGCCAGGACCAGGAACTGATCAGGGAGCTCAAAACCAGCCCGGCCAATTTGGAGAAGTTCGCCCGGGAACAGTACCTGATGAAGCGCCCCGACGAGGACGTGTTCATTATCCTGAAAAAACAGACAGTCAGATAATCCGCCTGATGCCACGGTCGCGGTCCATCAACCGAAAGGCCCGCAACAGGTCCACGGGATCGTTTACGACAGGAATGCCAAGGCTTCGGGCCAGGCGGCCGGCCTCCTCCGTCACTGGTTTCTTATGATTATGCGAACCATTGGCCTGGTTCAGGTACCTCAGCACCCTGAAAGCATTGAACCAGGCGAAGAATTTGTCAACAAAAGTGCCAGCCGATGCCGAGTCCCGAATCATCCGGTCGATCTGCCGGGCGGCATCCTGTTCCAGCAGGAAGGTACTTAAAGCGGGGAACCTCTCACTCCATCTGCGGCAGTCGGCCGCAAACCCATCCGGTTCATCAAAATAGTCGGTGGCCCGGCTGAAAAGCTCCTTCAGCGGGGTAAAACTATCCAGACCATACACATCCAGTCCGCCGCCTGTCTGCATTTGCTTCCTTATGGCCGCTCCAGTACCAAAGATCACCCGGTCGGATTCCCGTGCTGAAGGGTAAACCGAGACGGTGTTGATTTCATAGAAATGGCCCAGGGGCAGGCATTTATGAAGGAAATAGAAATCCTCGCCGGCCTTGTGGCGACCCATTCCTCCCACGCGGGCATAGGTATCGGCCCTGACAGTGAAACTGGACCCGACGGTATGGATGGCGTGGGGATGACCGGTCATTTCCAGTGCCAGCCTGAAGTAGCGCAGGTACAGTTCGTATTCGATGATGGGCAAGGGAGGCTGGCCATTTTCATCCGGGTCCAGCGGATGTTCAAAATAGAGATTGGCCGCCCTGGCCGCCCGATTTTTTTGATAAAACCCGGTGATCTCCCTCAAATAGTTGTCGCTGCAGGTGGAATCCGCATCAAAGGCTACCACCACTCCGTCGGGGCGGCCAACCTGTGCAAAACGGCCTGCCACCGCATCCATCCCGATCTTTCGAGCCAGTCCCACCCCCGCGTGACGGGCAGGCAGGCCCGGGCTCAGGATCGAATGGATCCGCACATCCCCACGACCGGTCAATCCGGCGGCAAAATCACGCACTTCGCCATCTGAACGAATGCTGACCTTTATGGCTCTTTCATCCGCGTTTTCGGGATAATTAACGTGAACCAGTATCTCCCATCGGACCCCGGGCGGGTCACACGCCAGCAGCGAGCGGATGGACGAAAGGATGGCGTCCTCCTTGTAAGCAGGAATCACCACCGACAAAAAAAGATCCGGATCGGGATCGGGCAACGCCCCCACCGGTCCGGACCCGTTCTTCTACAGATAGTTATTTAGTG
>JAWOHI010000277.1:0-6318 GCA_046485255.1 Bacteroidales bacterium | reverse complement strand
GTTACACCGGACCAGCCGGTTGTCCTGGGTGCCCAGTTTCGCATGAGAATTTCAGAAGGCGTGGACGGCCCGGTTACGATCACAGCACTGGCAGTCAGCACAGATGACCATGATGATGAAACAGTTATTTTTGTTTCCTGCGATCTCGGCGGGTTTCGCCACAGGTGGTATGATGAAAATGATTTTCTCCGGCTTTGCCGTGAAGCCATTATTAAGCGTGAACCTGGAGTGGATACCACGAAGATCTCGATTCGTTCCCTGACCTCCCGGTACACCTGGTCGGGAGTGCCGTAAGGAAGGGTTTTTTGGGTGTCCACCCCTCCACCCCAGAATACGATGTCGCGACCGAACTCCCGCTTGAGCTCGCGGGCGTCCATTCCGGCTGCCGATACCTGGACCGGGTTCAGGATGTCGAACCCGGCATCGATGAAGTCGGGGATCAGGTCCCTCACTGCACCGCAGGAGTGAATGAACGTTTTCCAGTTGGTTTTCTCGTGGATCTTCCGGTTGATGGCTGTATAGAAGGGTTTCCAGAGGTCACGGAAGGTGTCGGGTGAGATGAAGAGGCCGGTCTGGGTTCCGAAATCGGTCCCCGAAACCATCGCTACCTGCACCGAATCGCCCAGTATATCAATCAGGTAGTCGAGGTTCATCAGTCCCACCTCACACTGTTTTTCAAAAATGGCGTACACCAGGTCACGCCTCATCAGCGGGGAGACATACCACTCCTGGATGTCGCGGATCCCCTTTGGATCTTTGAGAAAGGGTGCAGGCACCGTGGCGATGTCGCCGAACCCGGTGGCCGGAACCGACAGAACGGCGCCATATTCGGGATTACGGTCGAGGAGCCTCCTCTTGTTGCGGTAATAGTTGAGGTCGTCGCCGTTGAACAGGTTGAATTCCTGGGTATTATCTTCCACGCGGAGGTGCTCCTCGACGATCGGCTCCTGCCGGATGATCGTATCGAAAAAGTACCCTCCGTTGGGCATCCGGGCCGATGGAGCGCTGGCGAGGTCCCCGCCGGGATAAACCAGCAGGTCACCCGTCGCCTCGTCAACCGTCCAGTTCAGGTTGTGATGGACCATCACCTCGGTACCATCGAATATCCTGAACGGTTTCCAGGGTCCCTCCTCATCCGTTCCGAGCAGCGACTTGCGCCCCGGGATGCCGATCACGTCAATTCCCAGTGCGTCGCGCAATCCCGGATCGATCTCCCCGAGCATCTGGTAAGGTTCGGTAACCTTAACCCGGTAATCGTGTTGTCCGAAAGTCCTCAGCCAGAGTTTATTAACGATGGATGCGTGAATGCCTGTAACCGGGGTGGCCCCGAAATCGAGGCACACCCGGTCGGGTTCCCTGTGATTGATGGTGGCCAGCAGCCGCTCTTTACCTGTCATCGTGATCATTTTTTCGACGGGTGAAGATAGCGATTATCGTCGCCTGTAGTGCAGGATGGGCCCCCAGGTATCTTCGACGAAGAGAAAATAGTGGTAAAGCTGGTAATTGACCTCCAGCCCGTAATCCACCCGCGGATCCCAGTAGATCTCCTGGATGAAGGGATTATCGGGATTAAACAGCTGATAGCCCCTGTTGCGCACCTTGTCGTTCCAGGCCGTAATGTACTGCCGGTTCCAGTTCTCGAGGTACTCCTTCGAATAGTACCACTCCGGCTTGCGGTTGGTGGCAAACCAGCCGCTGAAGCCGGGATCGAAGATGATCACCTCGTAGCTGGTTGAATCGGCGGCCTCCTGTTCCAGTTTCGCACCGACGGACTTCTCGCCCGACCCCATTTTCCTTGATGGGGAGCAGGCAATCAATAAGGCTCCGAGGAGAACTGCGGTGGTGAGTAATCTCCTTTTCATAAAACCTCCTTTTCTACCCGGGGGGTTTTACGAAAAAATGATCCAAAAAGTTGTTACTGGTCGATTGCCTTGATCAGAAAACGCTCAAGCGGCGACCGGTGGTGCTGGCTTTCGAGGATCTCCCTGATCTGACGGACGATATCCGGATTTTCCTCTGCTACGTCATTGATTTCTGCCAGATCGTTCCCGAGGTGGTAAAGCCTGAGCTGGTTATTGCCTTTTTGCATATCGGAGATGATCCCTTTCCAGGGTCCCATCCTGACGGCCTGCTGGCCCCCGTATTCAGGGAATTCCCAATAGAGGAACCGGTGTTGAGCCTGCCTCTTCTTACCCAGAAGGGTCGGCAGGAAGCTGATGCCATCGGTGTCCGGGGGTACAGGAAGACCCGTCACTTCGCACAGGGTCGGGAGCACGTCGTAGAAGCAGGAAATATGGTCGGTTACCCTTCCCGGCCTGATCCGTCCCGGCCAGGAGGCGATCATCGGTACCCGGATGCCTGCTTCGTGGACGAAGCCCTTTCCCCGGCCGTACACGGTGCTGAAGGGGGCTTCGGGGTTGAACCAGGCTGGGTCGCATCCGGCATTGAAAGCGTAGCCGTTATCGCTGGAGAAGATGATCAGGGTGTTCTCATATTGTCCGGTCTCCTTCAACTTGTCGATCAGCAGGCCCACCTGGTGGTCGAGGAAGGAGACCATTGCGGCATAGGCGGCGTGGGGGTAGCGTTGGGGGAAGTAGCCCTCCTGCCCGAGGTAGGGAGCTTCATCCCCGAATTTTTTCAGGGAGTGGTCGATCCACTCCTTGGGTGCCTGCAGGGCCAGGTGGGGCAGGGGGGAGGCGTAAAACAGGAAGAAGGGCTCCTGCCCGGCCGCTTCGATAAACCGGAAGCTCTCCTCCAGGATCAGGTCAGGTGCATAATCGGCCTGATTGAAATCGGCGTAGCTGTTCCAATCGAGGGGGTCGGTTCCCTTTGGAAGCTTGGTTCCCGGTGGCACCATTCGGTTGCGGAGCCACACTTTCTCCTCGTTCTGCCAAAGGAAAGTTGGATAGTACGTGTGGGCCTGCCGCTGACAATTGTATCCGAAGAAAGCATCAAACCCCTGGCGGTTGGGGGTTCCCTCTGAGAAGGGCGCTCCGAGGCCCCACTTGCCGAAGACGCCGGTGCGGTACCCGGCCTCATCCAGGTATTCAGCCAGCGTCCGGATCGAGTCGGGGATCGGGTACTGACCCTCCAGCCGGGGATCCTCCGCGGCCTTGGCAAAGTTCCAAACCTCGCCCCGCTCGCCCCATTCGTGGTTACCCCGGATGAATGCGCGACCCGTATGCTGCCCGGTCAGCAGCACGCAGCGGGAAGGGGCGCTGACTGGTGAACCGCAGTAGTGCTGGGTGAAACGGAGACCATTTTGTGCCAGCCGGTCGAGGTTGGGAGTCTCGATCAGCTTCTGGCCATAGCTGCCCAGCTCGGTATAGCCCAGGTCGTCGGCCAGGATGTACACGATGTTCGGGCGGCTCTTTCCGTAGGCCGGCAGGGTGGCCAGGGCGGCGGCGGAGAGGAGGAGGGGGAGGGGGCGCATAAGATATCAGGTTTCAGGTTTCAGGTTTCAGGTTTCAGGTTTCAGGTTTCAGGTTTCAGGTTTCAGGTTTTAGGTATTAGGTTTCAGGTATGAGGTCACTGGTCACTGGTCACTGGTCACTGGTCACTGGTCACCGGTCAGCTCCCTGATCACCACCGAGGCCATAAAGCATCCAAACACGGGCGGCATATAGCTGATGGTGCCGACGGTCGATTTCTTGTTCTCTTCGCCATCGGTCAGGATGACGGCGTCCTTGCTGACTTTCTCCGGTGAAAATACCACTTTTACCCCGGAATAGACGCCCAGCCGGTGCAATCTTTTTCGCAGTATGCCTGCGAGCCTGCAGTTATAGGATTCAGCCAGGTCGGTGATGCGCACCTCTTCGGGGTTCATTTTACCGCCTGAGCCCATCGAGCTGACGATGGGGTGGCCGCGGCTCAGGGTGTGGTAGATCAGGAACACCTTGGGAGCGAGGGTGTCGATCGCATCGACCACATAATCATACGGCTCATTGATGATCTCGATCATCCGCTCGTCGCGGATGTATTCCTCGATGACAGTCAGTTGCAGTTCGGGATTGATATCGAGCAGCCGCTCGGCCATCGATCCGGCCTTCGACCGCCCCTCAAGACTGGCGAGGGCGATCAGTTGGCGGTTGCGGTTGGTCGGGTGGATCCGGTCGCCATCCACGATGGTCATCCGGCCGATACCTGCGCGGCACAGCATTTCGGCGGTATAGGCGCCTACCCCACCCAAACCGACCACCAGCACGTGCGAGCCGGCCAGGATGCCGAGCTTCTCCCTTCCGAGGAGCAGCTCAGTTCGTTGTAGCCAATCGGGATAGGACATCGTTTCCAAAAACGGTTGCGAAATTAGCATAAATGATGGCTTGCAGCTGTTCCAGACTGGTTTGACGGATGCGGGAAGCTCGTTCATAGATTGCCCCGATCTCAGCCTCCCCCTCATCCGTTTCGAGAAAGAGGCGGTTGTCGGGCACCCGTGCGAAAGTCTCCGCCAGGGCGGTCCCCTCATCCAGGAGAGGAGGCCCGAAGGAGAGGTAAAAGCCGTGCCTGAGAAGCTGTGCCGCAAGTTCGGACTTTCCTCTGAAGCCGTGGATGATCCAGGCTACGGTAGGCGCTACATTCAGCCTGAGCCTGATCAGCTCCTCCCAAGCCCTGACGCAATGGATGATCACCGGCTTGCCGAGCTTCTCCGCGATGCCGGCCTGCTGCAGGAAAAGGCTGGCCTGGGTCTCCAGCGAGGCTCCCCGAAGGCGGTCGAGCCCGGCTTCGCCAATGGCGATCACGGTGGGGTGGGTCGCCATCTTTTCAAACGACTCCGGGTCAAAATCTACTGTGCCGGTATCCCAGGGATGGAACCCAACCGACAGCAGCCGGTCGCCCAGGTCAGGGCTCCATTCCGACGGATAGGAGAGGCTGCGGATATGAATCCCTGAGCCGGCCTGCTCACCGCTCTGATGGCTGTGGATGTCGATTAGAGGTGGCATGTCGTAGGTGCGAATCCCTGGAAAAATCTTGCTCGTTAGCAAAGATAGGAATCCTGCCTCAATACTGCCTGGCTGATATGTTAGCCCGGTCAATCGGGTTCCATTCAACTTTTTTTCAATTAAATGGTTTCAGGGTTAGATGCTTACAACGCCAAGTATATCTTTGAATCATTGGAAAGACAATACAAGATGATGATAAACCGAATCCGTTCCGTGTTCGATCCCGTGCTCTATCACGGGTGGGGCAGGACCCGGCGTTTCTTCGAGGGATGGTACTTCAAGGTGGTCAATGCAGCCGAGGACTGCGCTTTTGCCTTCATTCCGGGTATTGCGATGAATGAGCGCGGTGAGCGCCACGCTTTTGTGCAAGTGCTCGATGGAAAGAAGTTGACAGCCACCTACCACCCTTTCCCGGTGGAGTCTTTTAACCCGACGCCTGGTCAGTTTGATCTCCGAATTGAGGCTAATCGGTTTACTGTCAATTCGATGCATTTGGATCTACCCGGATTCTCCGGGGAGTTGCGTTTTACCGGGTTGACTCCCTGGCCCTCCCGTTGGTATTCACCCGGGATTATGGGCCCTTACACTTTCGTTCCCTTTATGGAGTGCTACCACGGGATCGTAAGCCTGGACCACGCCATCGAGGGAAGCCTGCAAACCGACGGCGGGGAGATCTCCTTCAGCGGGGGAAGAGGCTATTCGGAAAAGGATTGGGGCCACTCATTCCCAACCGCCTATATCTGGATGCAATCGAACCATTTCAGCACTCGCGGGATCTCCTTAAAAGCTTCGGTTGCCAGGATCCCCTGGCTGGGAAGCTCCTTCACCGGCTTTATCGCCGGCCTGTGGCACGAAGGCCGGCTATATCCCTTCACCACCTACAATGGGTCCCGGTTGGTCAGGTCGGTTGCCGGGCTCGAACAGGTGGAACTGATCTTTGCGAACCGGAACTACAGGATGGAGATCCTGGCCCGAAGGGATCATGCGACCCTTCTGGCCTCCCCGCTGGCAGGATTTATGGATGGGCGCATCGCGGAAAGCATGACCTCCGATGTCACCATCAGCCTATTCGATGCCAAGAGCGGAGCGAGCATTCTGAAAGACCATGGCCGGAACCTGGCGTTGGAGGTGGCGGGCAACATCAGTGAGATCCTGGTTGAGCGGACGTGAAAAAAAAGAGGCTGCCAGAATTCCTTCTTACAACCTCTTGATAATCAGTGTTGTCCTGCTAGGGCTCGAACCTAGACTCTTCTGATCCAGAGTCAGACGTGTTGCCAGTTACACCAAGGGGCAATGTCTCGTCAAGCGACTGCCATCTCACGGACCAGTCGCGGCCGTGTTAATTTAGTGGTCGCGTATCCCGCCTACAACCCCTGAG
>JAWOHI010000239.1:0-3019 GCA_046485255.1 Bacteroidales bacterium | reverse complement strand
GCGAAAGCAGGAAGGATGTGTCGGGATTGGCCAGGGCTATCCGCTGGAACTCGGTGATGATGTGGTTCAGCTCGGTGGATTGGGCCTTGAGGAACTTCCGCCGGGCGGGGATATTGTAAAAGAGGTTTTTAACCGAAAGGCTGGTTCCGTCGGGGCAGCCCGACGGCTCCTGGAGCTCAAATTCCGACCCGTTGATGACAATCCGTGTCCCGACGGCTGCCTCCCTGGCCTTGGTTTTCATCTCCACCTGCGCCACGGCAGCAATGGCTGCCATCGCCTCCCCCCGGAATCCCATCGTCCGGATGGAAAACAGGTCGTCAGCCTTCCTGATCTTTGAGGTGGCGTGACGCTCAAAGCAGATCCTCGCGTCGGATTCACTCATTCCGCAGCCATTGTCGATGATCTGGACAAGGGTCTTTCCGGCGTCGCGGACGATCACCCGGATCCGGTCGGCTCCCGAGTCCACCGAGTTTTCCATCAGCTCCTTGACTACGCTCGCCGGCCGTTGGATCACCTCCCCGGCTGCTATCTGGTTGGCCACCGAGTCGGGTAAAACCTTGATTAAATCAGGCATCGGAGGATTCGGTTATGTAAGATTGGCCAGGACCTGAAGGAGCAGGTAAATGATGAACAGGACCAGACCGACATAAACCACTGCCAGCAAGCGCCGGAGCACGCTGCTGGAGCCTTTGCCGGCCCCCTTGCCGTACAGGTGCTCGTGCCTGGCCTTCATCCTCCCTTTTATGTTCACGCTGTAGGACTGGTCTTCCCCGGGCTCCATCTCCTTCTTGATCGAATCGATGCGCTCATTGAGCTCCTCCTTCCTCTGATCGTAGAACCTGGGAATGAAAGTGAACTGCTTGGGCTTCTCTAATTTGAAAAAGGCCATAATCTGCTTGTTGATGGACGGATCCTGCAAAAATAAGAAAATGATTTTCCTCCCGGCACATTAATCCGCATCTATATCACCAAACACAGGAAGTTATGTTGGTTAGGACCTTTGCAAGCGCGGTTTTTGGAATCGGGGCCATCACCATTCAGGTGGAGGTGCAGATCACCGACGGGGTGGGCTATTTCCTTTCCGGTTTGCCCGACAGCGCCATCAAGGAGAGCCAGCAGCGGATCATCTCCGCGCTGATTTCGCTGGGGTACCGCTGGCCAGGCAAGCGGATCGTCATCAACCTGGCGCCCGCCGATATCCGGAAGGAGGGCGCGGCCTATGACCTGCCCCTGGCAATGGGGGTCCTGGGTGCAAGCGACAAAGTGAACTCCGGGGGCTTTGCGCGTTTTGTGATGATGGGGGAGCTGGCGCTCGACGGGTCTCTCCGGCCCGTCAAGGGAGTGCTCCCCATTGCGATGCGGGCCCGCGAAGATGGTTTTGCCGCCCTGATCGTGCCCGCTGAGAATGCCCGGGAAGCCGCGGTGGTTGAGGGAATCGACGTTTATGGAATGAACTCCCTCTCAGAGGTGATTGACCTGTTCAATGGCTCCATCTCTCCGGAGCCTGTCCGAATCGATATCCGGGAGGAGTTCAACCGCCAGCTGGACCGGCAGGAACTCGATTTTTCCGATGTGAGGGGCCAGGAGAGCGTCAAGCGCGCCCTGGAGGTGGCGGTGGCAGGGGGCCACAACCTCCTGCTGGTTGGCCCTCCCGGGGCCGGCAAGACGATGCTGGCACAGCGCCTGCCCGGCATCATCCCGCCAATGACGCCCGAAGAGGCCCTGGAAACTACGAAGATCCATTCCGTGGCGGGAAAACTGGGAGCACGCGGCGGACTGATCACCCGCCGCCCCTTCCGATCCCCCCACCATACCATCAGCGATGTCGCCCTCGTCGGCGGAGGCTCCTATCCCCAGCCGGGCGAGATATCCCTCGCTCACCACGGCGTCCTCTTCCTCGACGAACTGCCTGAATTCAAACGTTCGGTGCTGGAGGTGATGCGGCAGCCGCTCGAAGACCGGTTCATCAACATTTCCCGGACCCGCTTCACCATCCAGTACCCGGCCAGCTTCATGCTGGTGGCCTCAATGAACCCCTGCCAGTGCGGCTATTACAACCACCCCGACAAACAGTGCACCTGCTCCAACGGATCGGTCCAGAAATACCTCAGCCGGGTCTCGGGACCGCTCCTCGACCGGATCGACCTGCACATCGAAGTGGTGCCGGTGAAATATGACAAGCTGGCCGAAATCCCTTCGGGAGAAACCAGCGCCACCATCCGCGAACGGATCTCGCGGGCCAGGATAATCCAGGAGCAGCGCTTCGACCAACAGCCCGGAACCTATTGCAATGCCCAGATGGGATCACGACAGATGAGAAAATTCTGCCGGATCAACGACGCGGGAAAGGCCATTATGAAACAGGCGATGGAACGCCTCGGATTGTCGGCCAGGGCTTACGACCGGATACTGAAAGTGTCACGGACCATCGCCGACCTGGAGGGAAGCCAGGAAATCGAGGTCCACCAACTCGCCGAAGCAGTTAACTACCGCTCCCTCGACCGGGATATCTGGGGAGGTTGACAATCCTTACCCATTCCAGGCATAATTAGGTCATCTGAAAAACAATTCGGCCAAGCAACCGTTCTCGTGTTGAAACCGGAACTTTATAAGGCTGATAAATAAACGATTCATAATGGAACTGGAAAAACACGTCAATGAGAGCGACAGGACATCGGGCCTGAAAGTCTGGAAGAACGACCTGATGGTCGTTGGCATCCTCTCCCTGGTCACCGCTCTATTGGTCCTCATCCCGGATCTGGCCGGAATCGGCGAGGAAGAGTCCTTTTATTTTTATTTGAGGTACCTGCCCCTCATCCTCTTTAATGGTCTGATTATTTACACGATCTGGCAAAAATCCGGCTTAAACCGGAGGACCGTAACCGGCTATGGACTGGTTCTAATGGTGTTAACCACCCTCGCAAGCCTGCTGCCCGGCCACGAAAGCGACTCTTCCGTCATCGCCCTGATCCACGTGCCACTCTTCCTGTGGTGCCTCTTCGGGTTGGCTTATGTAGGC
>JAWOHI010000232.1:0-4834 GCA_046485255.1 Bacteroidales bacterium | reverse complement strand
CCTGACCATCCCCTCGCTTGACACCTGCCCGTTGCCGTACATAAACCGCTGGTAGCCGTCGGTAAACTTCTCCTGAGCACTTAAACTATTGTAAATCAGAAATAAAAGAATGAATATCAATCGAAGGTGACTCATTTGACCGCTCTTTTCAATCCCTATTAAAAATATAATAGTTCTTTCTAAATATCTTTGATGATGTTATTAGCCTGTTGAAACTGTTAATAAAAAGTTTATCAATAATGAAGCCAACAAAATTTCTACTTATGAAACGTTTTTCAACAAGGCAAATGTACTTAATTACTTATTAAAGAAAGGCGTGTAAGCGGAATTAACAGGATGTTGAAAACCCCGGCGGAAGGGGTAAAAGCTTTTCAACGGTGGAAAAAATGGTTAAATGATTTTGATGAAAGATGAAAAAATGAACTTGGAAAATTCGGGTGGATTTTTATACAAATGCTGAACCAAATTTTGCAAGAGGATAAGGCGACTTTTTTTCACCAGTCATTAAACAGGATTGTTAATAAAGAGGAATAAAAAAGTGAAAAAAAACAGGACGGAAATGATCGGTTTGGCATCGGACCACGCCGGGTATGAAATGAAGGAGATTTTAATCAAGTGGTTGAAAGAGAATGAATTACAGGTAATGGATTTTGGTTGTTACGATGCGGAACCGTGTGATTACCCGGACTTTGCGCACCAGTTGGCCAAAGCCGTTTCGGATGGAACGTGTTCTGTTGGCCTATCACTCTGTGGCAGCGGCAACGGGATCAATATGGTAGTCAACAAGTACCCTTCAATCCGGTCCGCATTATGCTGGAACGAGGAGATAGCCTCACTGGCCAGAGCCCATAACGACGCGAACATTTGCGCTCTGCCGGCCCGGTTTATCCCTGTCGAACTCGCCATAAAGATCGTAAGGCTGTTCCTGGAGACCCCGTTCGATGGAGGAAGGCACCTGAGGCGAATTAATAAGATACCAGTCAGTTAAGTAGCCGGGATGGAAAGAAAGGAGCGGGCATTCCGGGCTAAATCGAAGGTGATCACCCTGGACAGGGAACATCGCCGAAAGCTGGATCACAACATCGGCAAGTACGACGAAGCCGTATCCCGGGGCGTCCATTTCTTTAACGACCTGGATAACGCACGTTCACAGGCTGGTAAAATAAAGGATTACGCCATCGGCGATCTGGAAAACCTGTTGGTCAGGTTCGAAAAGCAGGCAATGGCCAATGGCAGTGAGGTACATTGGGCGTGCGACGAGCGGGAAGCGCTTGGCATACTCCGTAGCCTGGTGGTGAAAGAGAAGGTTGAACTGGTGGTCAAGATGAAGTCGATGATCAGCGAGGAGTTGGAGATCAATGGACTACTAAAGGATCTGCGCGTCGAAACTTACGAAACCGACCTGGGCGAGTTTATCGTCCAATTGGCCGGAGAAAAGCCCTATCACATTCTCACCCCGGCTATGCACAAATCCAAAGAGGATGTGGCCGCCCTTTTTCACGAGAAATTCGGCCTGGATGCGGAGTCTACGCCCAGTCAGATCACCCGCTTCGTGCGTGATTTTCTGCGTGATAAGTTCATAAGGGCCGATATGGGCATCACTGGGGCCAATTTCCTCATCTCCGAGACAGGATCAGTAGCCCTCACCGAGAATGAAGGAAACGGCCTGATGACCTTCTCCTGGCCGAGGATACTGGTGGTCATTGCAGGAATCGAAAAAATCATTCCCGAACTGACCGACCTGGGCCTGTTCTGGCCGCTGGTGGCGGTCCACGGCACAGGACAGCACGTCACGGCTTATAACAGCATCTTGTCGGGTCCAAGGAGCGAGAACGAAAAAAACGGCCCCGAACGAATGATCATCATCCTGTTGGATGGTGGAAGAAGCCGGATGTACGGCGACCCGGAACTACAGAAGGCGCTTACCTGCATCCGCTGCGGGGCCTGCCTGAATGCCTGCCCTATCTACCGCAATATCGGCGGTTATACCTATCAAACCACCTACACCGGACCGATCGGGTCGGTGATCTCAATGTACCTCGACGGATCACAGGATGCGGGATTCCTGAATTTTGCCTCCAGCCTCTGCGGCAAATGCTCCGAAGTATGCCCGGTACAGATACCCATACATAAGCTGCTCCTGCTCAACCGGTCGAGGATAAATGAAAACAGCGACAAGGGTGCGGCCGAAAAATTGGTGCTTAAGGCGACGGGAAGGATGCTGATGCGGCGAAACAGTCTAGAATCCATTCACCCGAAATGGAAAAACCTGGCAATGAAGTCCTTAGGTAAACGATTATGGGGCCCAAGGAGAGAACCTCTGGTATTTGCCCGCGAATCGTTCAGCCGGATGTACAAAAAGCGTCACAACAACCATTAACCGGCCGCTGGATGAACGGAATCTACATACACGTTCCATTCTGCCTGAGCAAGTGCGGCTATTGTGATTTCTACAGCATTACCAGGAACCTCGACAAGGGGCGTTTTGCTGAGGCCATCGGGAGGGAACTGAATTACCGGTCGGATTATCTGGCCGAAAAGGAGATCGATACCATCTATTTTGGAGGCGGGACCCCCTCCCTGCTGAAGCCCCTCCAGCTTGAATCCATCCTGGGTTCGGTCACGGACCATTTTACACTGGCCGGTGATCACGAAATTACCCTGGAAGCCAATCCGGATGATCTTGATGAGGAGCTGCTCAATGCTTTCCGGAGTATCGGAATTAACCGGCTGAGTATTGGAATTCAATCATTTGAGGATCAACATCTGAAGTTGATGAACCGCCGTCACGCTTCCGCACAGGCGGTCAGCGCCGTAAGAAAAGCCCACCGGGCCGGCTTTGAGCGGATCAGCATCGATTTGATCTACGGCATTCCGGGGATGAGCCCTGAAGGCTGGATTCGAAACCTGGAACAGGCTATAGCCTTGCCGGTGGGACATATTTCGGCCTACCACCTGACCATTGAACCGGGGACCCCCTTCGCCCGGTACAAGAGAGAGGGAATTATCAGCGAAGTTCTTGAAAAAGAGAGTGTTGAACAATATGTTATGCTGATAGACCGCTTGACAACAGCCGGGTTTGAGATGTATGAGATCTCCAATTTTGCACGCGGGGGAGCGTATAGCCGGCATAACCTCAAATACTGGCTGGGCGGTCATTACCTGGGATTAGGCCCGTCGGCCCACTCATTTAACGGGGGGCATCGCCACTGGAATCCCGGATCCCTGCAGCGGTATTACGCCCTGGTGGATCAGGGTGAGCAACCCGAAGGAGAGGAGATCGACCTCGAAACGGCGCGCAACGAGTTGGTGATGACACGGTTGCGCACCAAGTGGGGTATTACCCGTGAAGAGTTTAACGGCCTGTTCGGGGAGAAGGAATGGGCCAGCCTGCTGGAGGCCGCCCAGCCGTTCATCCGTTCGGGCGACCTGCTGCTAAGAGCGGATAATCATTTGGTATTCAATCCGGAAAGCTGGTTTCGATCGGATGGTATCCTCGCCCGCCTGTTCAAAGGGTAAGGATGGGCAAGCTTCTGAGTATCAGATCGGCATCCGGAACAGCCGCATATACTTAGGGTACTGTTTCTCTTCATAAAGAAAGAAAAGGTATCCGTCGTGAATCACTATCTTATTGATATAAGCGAAGTTGGGTATTTTAATCTCCCGTGGGGCAAGCACGCCCTTCTTCAAGTCGATCTCGCGGATAACCGATACCCCATTCTTCATATAGTGGGTATAGGCTTTTCCCGTGACTGCATCCACGTAAAGCTTCTTCTGCCAGCCCGGATCTTTGTGAAAGGTGAAGGAGGTGGGGGTGTCGGCGTGGAAACCGCGGTAACTGTAGGTTTCTATCAGGCCATTATTGAAATTGAAGATGTATACCGTGTCCTTGATCACCTCCAATGGGCAGAAGATGGGCGCGTAAAAGGCCATCTTGATGAACCGCTCATCGGAATTGAAGAGGTTGAACTGGCTGGTGCTCTTGCCCGACGGGGTGATGCGGATGCTGTTCATCAACCCTTCCGTCTTGCGGTACACCTCCGTGGTCGCCTCCGCCCAGAACTTCTGAATCGTGCTGTCCGACGGGTTGTAATAATAGTAGAGGAGCGCCTGGTCGTCGAAATCATACTGCCTCAGGATGATCTTGTCCTTGAGGATCTTGATGAACTCCGGAAAGGATCTGAGAAAGCGGTCCTTGTCGGTCGGGAAAAGCAGCTGCAGGTCCTGTCCGTCGAAATAGACCTGGTAGGCGGTGTCGTTGCAGAGCAGGTGGATGTTGTTGAAGGGGTCGCGGTAAAGGTTATTGCCCCGGTTGATCACCTTCCGGTTGATGGTGTTGCCCATCCGGTCCATCAGGATCAGGTGGGTTTCGAGGCTTTTCTTGCCGGGATTGCCCAACAGCAGGATGTGGTTGTCGTAGAAATCATAATCCATCACATAGATATCCTGCTTGTCGGATATGCTCACCGGGGCTCTTTTCCCTGTCACCAGCACTTCGGGTATCTCGTGAAGGGACGGTTCGAGCGGCACGTTGAAGTCGCCGGGAACCGGTCCGGTGAGGGTAAAAAACCGGCGGGTGTATCCAACGGATGAAAAGACGATCATCACCGGGATTACAGGGAGCTTGATCTCGTAAAGTCCCTGGTCGTCCGACGCGCCTCCCACGAGGGTCTCGTTGACGTAAATGCTCGCCTGGGGTACCGGATCTCCCGTTTTCGAATTATAGACACGCCCCCTGAGGGTGATTCCCTGTTGCCCCGGCAGAGCTAGGGGCAACAGGATCAGGAGGATCGTCAATAGCGCGCGGGACCGGTCCATCGGGTGGAATTTGGGC
>JAWOHI010000164.1:0-2528 GCA_046485255.1 Bacteroidales bacterium | reverse complement strand
CCCTTGGCATCGGGTGGAAGGGTGGCGAGCCAGTCAGCGAATTGGAGCAAAAGGAAAACCCCGGCCAGCGGCAGCAGGGCAGGGTGCAGGATGATGGAGATGGCGCGGACCAGCTTCACACCAGTTCCTTTCTCAGGCGGGCGACCGGTATGTTGAGCTGTTCGCGGTATTTTGCTACGGTCCGGCGGGCGATGAGGTAGCTCTTTTCCTTGAGGATCAGCGCCAGCTTATCGTCGGTGACAGGATGGCGTTTATCCTCATTTTCAATGCATTCTTGCAAAATCATCTTGATCTCCCGGGTGCTCACCTCCTCGCCGCTGTCGGTTTGCAGCCCCTCTGAGAAAAAATACTTGAGCGGGAAAATGCCCCAGTTGGTCTGGATGTATTTTGAATTGGCCACCCGCGAGATGGTGGAGATGTCAAGCCCCGTCTTTTCGGCGATATCTTTCAGGATCATCGGTCGCAGCCGGGTCTCATCGCCGCCCGAAACGAAGTAGTCCTTCTGAAACTCGGTGATGGCGTTCATCGTGAGGATCAGCGTGTGCTGCCGCTGTTTGATCGCCTCCATAAACCAGCGTGCCGACTCCATTTTTTGCCTCACGAAATTGGCGGCCTCTTTTTGGTTCCGGTTCTGGGCTTGATTTTTACGCTCCTGGTTATATGTTTTCAACATATTGGCATAGAGCGAGTTAATCCGAAGATCGGGTGCATTCTTGGAGTTGAGGCTCAACTCCAGGGTGCCGTCCAAATCTTCGAGGAGGAAGTCGGGGACGATCTGGTGGTACGACTGGGTAGTGGAGTCGCTGTATCCTCCGCCGGGCTTCGGGTTGAGGCGCAGGATCTCATTGATGGCAGCCTTCATTTCCCCATCCGTGAAATTCGTGCGGGTCTGGATCCGGTCGTAATGCTTGCGGGTGAACTCCTCGAAATAGTCTTGCAGGATAAGTCTTGCCTTCCTGGCATCGGGACCGTTGCGCCCCTCGCGGATGCTCCTGTCGATCTGCAGGAGGAGGCATTCGCGCAGGTCGCGCGCCCCGACCCCCGGCGGATCGAACTCCTGGATCATCATCAGGATCTCCTCCAGCTCGAGGACTGTGGTGGAGATATTGAGCGAGAAGGCCAGGTCGTCGACGATGCTTTCAAGATCACGCCTCAGGTATCCATCGTCATCGATATTCCCAAGGATATAATGTGCGAGTGCCTGCTGGTTTTCGTCCAGGATCCTGAGACCTAACTGGTTGGATAGGCTTTCGCGGAACGATATCCCTGCCGAGAATGGGATCTCCACCACCCGCTCTTCATCGCGCGAATAGTTGCGTGGGTTGAGCCGGTAGGCTGGAATATCGTAATCATCCTTGAACTCCTCGATGGAGACCTCTCCCTTTTCGCCGCCGCCATCCTCCTCATCAATCTCGGGGATATCGATCAGGTCGGGGTTGTCTTCACGCCCCTCCTCCAGTACGGGGTTCTCCTCCAGCTCTTTCTTAATCCGCTGCTCAAGCTGGATGGTTGGCACCTCCAGCAGCTTGATCAGCTGGATCTGCTGGGGTGACAGCTTCTGAAGGAGTTTTTGCTGGAGGTTTTGCTTAAGCATCTTTGCGAACCGAATCGTTTTATAAAAGTACGGAATTTTTAAAACTCCGCGTTGCGGGGCGTCCGGGGGAAGGGAATCACGTCCCGGATATTGCCCATCCCGGTGATGAAAAGGATGAGCCGCTCGAAGCCGAGCCCGAACCCGGCGTGGGGGGCGGTGCCGAACCGGCGGGTGTCGAGGTACCACCACATCTCTTTTTCGGGGATATCCATCTCCCGCATCCGCTCCACCAGTTTGTCGAGGCGATGCTCACGCTGCGATCCGCCGATGATCTCCCCGATTTTCGGGAAGAGCACGTCCATTCCGCGGACGGTCTTGCCATCTTCGTTCTGAAACATATAGAAGGCCTTGATCTTTTTTGGGTAATCGGTCAGGATCACCGGCTTGCGGAAATGCTTCTCCACCAGGTACCGTTCGTGCTCGGCCTGCAGGTCGGTGCCCCATTCGACCGGGAACTCCCATTTTTGCCCCGACTCGACCAGAATATCGATGGCTTCGGTATAGGTTAGTCTCACGAAATCGTTCCCGGCGACAAAACGGAGACGGTCGATGAGCTCCGGATCGTACATCTGGGTAAAGAAGGCCAGGTCGTCGGCACAGTTCTCGAGGGCGTACCGGACGAGGTACTTTACGAAATCCTCGGCCAGGTCCATATTGTCGCGGATCTCATAGAAAGCCATTTCAGGTTCGATCATCCAGAATTCGGCCAGGTGTCGCGGGGTGTTGGAGTTTTCGGCCCTGAAGGTGGGACCGAAGGTATAGATCTCGCCCAGGGCAAGGGCCCCAAGCTCGCCTTCCAATTGGCCGCTCACGGTGAGGTTGGTGGGTCGGGCGAAAAAGTCGAGGCTGAAATCGATCTTTCCCTCCGGAGTCCGTGGCAGGTTGTTGAGGTCGAGGGTGGTTACCTGGAACATCTCCCCGGCCCCTTCGGCAT
>JAWOHI010000142.1:0-4911 GCA_046485255.1 Bacteroidales bacterium | reverse complement strand
GGTCATAGGTGTCCAGGGCATCCTCAAAATCCCTGGGGACATAGTCAAACCGGTCGCGGTCGATGTAACCGTTCTTCTTCAGTTCGACGATCTTCTTCATCAAGGGATGGGTCAGCTGAAATTTCAGCTCCCCGTTATCTCGGTAGAAATTAGCCATAGTTGCGTCTTTTACTTGGAATTCTTCTTGTAATACTTGATCATTTTCGGAATCACTTCTCCCACGTCGCCGATAATGGCATAGTCGGCAATATGGTTGATCGGAGCGTTCGGGTCCCGGTTGATGCTGATGATCATCGAGGACTCTTCCATACCCGCCCGGTGCTGGATTTGACCCGAAATGCCGCAGGCAATGTAGAGTTTCGGCCTTACCGTCACCCCGGTTTGTCCTACCTGCCGTTCGTGTTCGGTAAAGCCGGCGTCAACGGCTGCACGGGACGCACCAACCTCTCCACCAAGGAGTTCGGCCAGATCGTGCAGGAGCAGGAAGTTTTCCCGCGACCCGACGCCATATCCTCCGGCAACGATGATCGGGGCTGACTTGATATTGACTTTCCGCTGTTCGATATGCCGTTCAATGATTTTCACCACGAAATCCGTATCCGAGAGCCACTCCTTCACGGGCAGCATCCTGACCTCGCCGCGGTAGGAGCCTGAAACCGGCTCTTTCTTCATCACCCCTTCCCTGACGGTAGCGAGCTGGGGGCGCGTTTCCGGGTTTATGATGGTGGCAATGATGTTGCCCCCGAAGGCCGGCCGGATCTGGTAAAGAAGGTCACGGTACTCGGTCTCCGTCTTTTTCTCGTAATGGTTGCCGATCTCCAATTGGGTGCAGTCGGCCGTCAGGCCACACTTGAGCGCCGAGGCCACCCGAGGGGCCAGGTCGCGCCCGACGGAGGTTGCCCCGAAGAGCCCGATCTGGGGCTGTTCCTGCCTGACCAGCGCATCAATGATGGCGGCGTGGGGCATCGTGGTATAGGGAGAGAGGCGTGGATCATCGGCAATATGAAGAATATCAACGCCATAGGGGAAGACCTGCTCCGGAATGGCATCCAGGCCTGACCCAATGGCCACCGCTTCCAGTTTGCAGGAGAGCTGGTTAGCCAGGGAACGGCCTTTGGTGAGGAGCTCAAGGGATACTTCGGCCACCTGGCCTTCATCCACTTCGCAATAGACTAACAGATTATTCACGTTGGGGCTTTTCTTATATCGGTTAAAGGATTTGTCAGCCAATCGTACTGTTGTTGATCAGTTCCCTGACCAGCCACTCCACGTCGGCGTCGGATGTGGATAAAACCTTGGATTCCTTGGCCTTGAAAACTACGTTCTCAATTTTCTTCACTTTGGTTGGTGAGCCAGACAGGCCCAGGTAGCTTTCATCGGCCCGCACATCTTCTACGCTCCATTCGTCAATCCGGAGGTATGGCCGCTCGTTCTGCAGTGCAAAATAGTCCTCGCTGCTGTCCTGCAACTCGGTCACCGTCCTTGCGTACTTGAATTTCATCAGCCTTTTGGCGTGCCTGGGGCGGCACGGCGGGGCCGAATTGTGGACAGTGATCAGCAAAGGCAGGGTTGAGGTAACGGTTTCCACGCCCCGCTCGAGCCTTCTTTTTATAGTCACCTGCCCGTTGGCCACCTCGCCGATCTCCTCGGCATAGGTAACCTGCGGAATTGCAAGCTTTTCGGCAACCTGGGGCCCCACCTGCGCCGTATCCCCATCGATGGCCTGCCTTCCGGCGATGATCATCGAGTAGGGCTCCATCTTCCTGATGGCCATCGAGAGGGCGTAGGAGGTCGCCAGGGTATCAGACCCCGCGAACTTTCTGTCGGTCAGCAGGATACCCCGATCCGCACCCCGGTACATCGCTTCCCGGATGATTTCCGCGGCCCGGCCAGGTCCCATCGTCAGCAGGATGATTTCCGTGTCGGGAAACCGGTCCTTGATCTCCAGGGCCTGCTCCAGTGCATTCAGATCCTCAGGGTTGAAAATGGCGGGCAGAGCGCCGCGGTTAACGGTTCCATCGGCTTTCATAGCATCTTTCCCGACATTGCGCGTGTCCGGGACCTGCTTAGCTAAAACAATGATTTTCAATTTATTCATAAATCAGGTTTGAAAGTCAGGTGACAAATATAAAAAAACCCTGCCAAAGAGCAGGGTTTTCTGTTTTATGCTTCGGCAGTTGGCCCGCCGAAGGTCATCGGCAATATGGGCCCTCCCGATCGCTCCACGTGCTTGATGTGTCCGTAGGCCGACTCGTACTTCGAGATGTTATCCTGTAGCGCCATCAGCAAGCGCTTGGCGTGCTCGGGCGTCAGGATTACGCGGCTTTTAACTTTTGCTTTAGGCAATCCGGGCATTATCCGGATGAAATCGAGCACGAACTCCGAACTGGAATGGGTGATGATGGCTAGGTTGGAATAGACCCCCTGTGCCACCTCTTCGCTCAGTTCAATATTGATCTGGTTCGATTTCTTGGATTGATCTGACATCGCTTTTTTCTTTTATTGTTCAGCTTCAACGGTTCGACCCTGCATCAGGGCCTGGTATTCATCCAGTGAACCGACGACCACTTTTTCGAAAATGCGGTTTCCGGTTCCTGCCGGGATCAGGTGCCCGACGATCACGTTTTCCTTCAGGCCATGGAGGTCATCCACCTTGCCCAGGATGGCGGCTTCGTTGAGCACTTTGGTCGTCTCCTGGAACGAGGCGGCGGAGAGCCAGCTATTCGTCTGAAGAGCCGCCCGCGTGATCCCCTGAAGAATCTGGCTGGAGGTAGCCGGAACGGCCTCCTTGGCCTCAACGATCTTCAGGTCCTTCCGCTTCAGCTGGGAGTTCTCATCGCGGAGCTTGCGCGCCGTGATGATCTGACCAGGACGAAGGGTTTGAGAATCACCGGCATCCAATACGAATTTCTTGCCATAGATCTGATCGTTAGCCTCCATCACTTCGATTTTGTCAACGATCTGTTTCTCAAGGAAGTTGGTATTACCCGGGTCCTCGATCACCACCTTGCGCATCATCTGGCGAACGATCACCTCGAAATGCTTGTCGTTGATCTTCACCCCCTGCATTCGGTATACCTCCTGGATCTCGTTGACGATATACTCCTGAACGGCAGTCGGGCCGGTGATGGCCAGAATATCCGAAGGAGTAACCGATCCGTCTGACAGTTTCGTGCCGGCGCGAACGTAATCGTTCGGCTGTACCAGTATCTGTTTTGACAGGGAGACCAGGTATTTCTTGATTTCGCCCGTTTTGGAAGTAATGACGATCTCGCGGTTACCGCGCTTGACTTTTCCGTATGACACTTCGCCGTCGATCTCGGCAACCACGGCCGGGTTGGACGGGTTGCGGGCCTCGAACAGCTCGGTCACCCTTGGCAGACCGCCCGTGATATCCCCTGCCTTGCTGGCCGACCGCGGAATCTTGACCAGGATCTCTCCTGCCTTGACTTTTTCTCCCTCGGTAACGGAGATATGGGAACCGACCGGAACGTTGTAAATCTTAAGCGGTTCGTTATTCTTGCCCAGGATCTTGATTTCAGGGTTCTTCGTCTTGTCCTTGGTTTCAATGATCACTTTTTCGCGGAAACCGGTCTGTTCATCCGACTCCTCCCGGTAGGTGATTCCCTCGATCACGCTGTCGAAGGCTATCTTACCGGAGGCTTCCGAAACGATGACGGCATTGAATGGATCCCATTCAACAAGCAGGTCCCCTTTGGTAACCAGTTCGCCCTCGTTCTTGTAAAGCCTTGCCCCGTAGGGGATGCTGTGGGTGGTCAGGGTAATCCCGGTGTTGACATCCACGATGCGCATCTCTGCCATCCGGCCGATCACCACGCGGACCTTCCCCGTATCATCGCTTTCAACGGTCCTCAGCTCATCAAATTCCAGGCGGCCATCATACCGGGCCAGGAGGTTCGATTCAGTGGCGATGTTGGAAGCCGTGCCCCCGACGTGGAACGTCCTAAGGGTCAGCTGAGTACCCGGCTCACCGATCGACTGGGCGGCGATGACACCGGCGGAGTCACCGATCTGGGCCATCCGGCCTGTAGCCAGGCTGCGCCCGTAACACTTGGCACACACCCCCACCTTGGATTCGCAGGTCAGAACCGAGCGGATCTCGACTTGTTCCACCGGGGAGTGCTCGATCGCCAAAGCGATCTCTTCGGTGATCTCTTCACCGGACCCTGCCAGGATTTCACCCGTCAGAGGATGGTAAACATCATATAATGAAACCCTTCCAAGAATCCTGTCATAAAGGGACTCAACCACCTCCTCGTTATTCTTGAGGGCAGTCGCGACAAGGCCCCTAAGCGTTCCACAGTCGTGTTCCGAAATGATCACGTCCTGCGAGACATCCACCAGCCTACGGGTGAGGTAACCGGCATCAGCCGTTTTCAGAGCCGTATCAGCCAGCCCTTTACGGGCACCGTGTGTGGATATGAAGTACTCCAGGACCGACAATCCCTCCTTAAAGTTTGAAAGGATGGGGTTTTCAATGATCTCGGCACTGGCCGATCCGGATTTTTGCGGTTTGGCCATCAGACCCCTCATACCGCAAAGCTGCCTGATCTGTTCCTTTGAGCCTCGGGCACCCGAATCAAGCATCATGTAAATCGAGTTAAATCCCTGCTTATCAGTGCTCAACGTTCTCATTACTGAGTGGGTGAGTTTTGAATTGGCATGTGTCCATATATCAATTACCTGGTTATATCTCTCATTATTTGTGATAAAACCCATGTTGTAGTTATTAATCACCTCTTCCACTTCCGTATAACCATCTCCCACAATTTTTTCCTTATCGTCGGGAATGATCACATCATCGAGGTTGAATGACAAACCTCCACGGTATGCCATGTTATATCCGAGGTTTTTGATGTCATCGAGGAATGCTACCGTTTCGGCATTGCC
>JAWOHI010000125.1:0-4658 GCA_046485255.1 Bacteroidales bacterium | reverse complement strand
CAGCGAAATGCCGTTGGTGAGCGTCACCGTCGTGGCAAAGGTGTGCCGCGCCACGTGCGTGGTCAGCCGCTTGGGTATGTTGCAAAGGTCGGTGATCTCCTTGAGGTAGGCGTTGTACTTCTGGTTGGACAGTACCGGCAGCACCGGCCCCTGGCCATCGAGCCCAATGGCCTCATACTTCTTGAGAATCGCCAGCGGCACCTTGAGCAGCGGCACCATGAACTCGTTTTTGGTTTTGCTGCGCCTTTTCTTGATCCACAGGGTTCCGTCGGCGCGCAGGACCAACTCCTCGCGCCTGAGCTCCTTGGCATCGATGAAGGCCAACCCGGTGTAGCAGCAAAACAGGAAGACATCCCGAACCTGGTTCAGCCTCTCATTCTGAAAATCCTTGGCCGCCAAATCACTGAGCTCTTCGGCCGACAGGACCTCCGTTTCCACGGGGTCGAGCTTGAACTTCATTCCCAGAAACGGGTCCTTGTCGATCATCCCTTCCGCAATGGCCCTCCGGATGAGTTTGCCCACGTTCTTGGTGTACTTTACCGTCGAATTGTGGTTGCAGTTCCGCTCGGTCCTCAGGTACGCCTGGTAGCCGCGGATGAAGTCGGCCGTAATCAGCCGCAGGTCCAGGTCGGGCTTGTCATACCGGTCCTTGATGTACAACCCCACCAGCTTGCGGGAGGTGATGTGCCGGGTGTAGGTCGATTTGGAGAACTCCTTGTCCACCAGCGGCCGCATCTCGTCATTGTGCTTCTGGTAGTAGGCCAGGATCCCCGAGGTGTCCTGCCGAAGTCCGAAGACCTCATCCCGGAGCGACTCGGCGGTGACCTGTTCCCGCCTGTTTTCCAGGGCTACCTGAGCGTCATACACCCGGTTGCGGATGTGCTCGAGGTAGTGGTTCAGGGCCCGGCCGTCGGCTGTTTTTGCCACGGATTGGCCACGGATGGGATCCCACTGGTCGGGGTTGACGCTGCGGTTGATGGCTTGCTCGGCACGGAGGTTTTGGACCGTGATTCTCAAGCTGATACTGGCTTCCCCATTGCGAAGCAGCCGGCTGGTCCGGATGAAGAACTGGATGGTGAATGTGACTCGTCTCATAACGCTCAAATTTAGGTGAATACTCGTTTCAAGCGTTCTCTTCCAACTATGCAAACCACTGTGAATCAGCGCAAAAGGCACTGTTTCCGTGGCGAAAACGTGGCGAAGGCACTCCGATTTTTTTGTGCCACGTTTTCGCCACGGATGTGGTGCTTTTTTTTGCCTTCGATTGCTTCGGGTGAAAATGAAAAAGCCTGAAAGTGAGGGACTTGCAGGCTTTTGCTTCTCTTTGCTGGGGTACTAAGTGGAGCTGGCGGGAATCGAACCCGCGTCCAAACAAGGAACCCATAGGGTTTCTACATGCTTATCCGTTTATTGTTTTTCGTGGTGAAGCTGGCAACCGGCAGCCTACTCCATCCTTAGCTCCTTAATTTCACCGCCGCACCGGAGCCTTGCAGCGACTATCCCCGCATTGATGAGCACCACGATATCCGGATGGAACAGGGCCTTACCTCCGGCGTGATGTCTCGTCCCGATACCTGGTACCGGGATTAGGCCAACTACTAAACTTCGTTAGGCGGCGAGAGCGTAATTAGATTCGCCAGTTAATTGTTTGCAACGCAGATTAACGAGCTGTATTGCGGCGCTCGGCATGCTTGCCTACCAGTTCACCCTGCTGTCAAAACCAGGTCAGCCCCGATAGTGGTGCAAAGATACAAAGATTTTTTCGTACTTTCAGCAGCTTCAAAGCTCCCGTGGCCAATGAAGCAAATGAAAATCGGACTCCTCCGCGAAACCAAAAACCCGCCCGACCGACGGGTCGCCCTCCCGCCCCAACAGGCGGCCATCCTGCTGAAACATTACCCCCACCTGCAACTCGTGGCCCAGCCAAGCAACATCCGATGCTACAGCAACGAGGAATACCTGCAGGCCGGAATAGACCTGCAGGAGGACCTGTCCGATTGCCACCTGCTCATCGGCATCAAAGAGGTTGCCGTCAACTCACTGATCCCCGACAAACAGTACCTGTTCTTCGCCCACGTGGCAAAAAGACAGCCCTACAACAAACCCCTGCTCCAGTCGATCGTCGCAAACCACATCACCCTGATCGATTATGAATATCTGTCCACTACGGAGGGCAACCGCCTGATCGCCTTCGGACGGTGGGCAGGCATCGTGGGAGCATTTAACGGCCTCAGAGCCTGGGGAATGAAAACAGGACGATGCCACCTCAGACCGGCATACGAGTGTCACGACCGCCTCGAAATGGACCAGCAACTGACCAACCTCCCCACCGGGCCGGTCAGGATCCTGGTCACCGGCGGAGGCCGCGTTGCCCATGGCGCCTTGGAAACCCTCTCCAAACTGAACATCCCACTGGCCGACCCGGATACCTACCTGGCCAACCCAGGCGAGTCGCCCCTGGCGTGCCGCATCGACCCGGAGCACTATGCCCGGCGACGCGACGGCCACGCGTTTGATTTCAACCACTTCATGCGGCATCCGGAGGAGTATGTCTCTGCTTTCCAGCCCTTTGTCCGCTCGACCGACCTCCTGATCACCGCCCACTACTGGGATCCGGCCGCTCCCCGCCTGTGGGAACTGCCCGAAATGCAAGAGCCCGGCTTCAGGATACGGGTGATTGCGGATGTCAGTTGCGATATCTGCGGATCTATTCCCTCCACCATCCGCGCTTCCAGCATCGATGACCCATTCTACGATTTCGACATGCAAAGCTTGGTGGAGCGCCCGCCCTTCTCGGGACCCGATACGGTAACCGTTATGGCCGTCGACAACCTCCCCGGCGAACTGCCCCGCGACGCTTCGATGGAATTCAGCCAGGTATTGATGGAAAAGGTCATCCCCTGCATTCTCGGCAACGACCCCGACCGCGTGATCGACCGTGCCACGATCGTCCGAAACGGCCAGCTCACCGCCGCATTCAGCCACCTGAAGGGCTGGGTTGAATTGTAAGGTCGGGTTTCAGGTATCAGGTATCGGGTATCAGGTATCAGGTCACCGGTCACTGGTCACCGGTCACTCTTTTCAGCCTTCCGATCATTTCTTCCGGATCCGGTGCCGAGAACACCGTATTGCCTGCCACCAGCACATCCGCTCCGGCCTCGACCAGTGCCGGGGCGTTGGTAGCGTCCACACCGCCGTCCACCTCGATCAGGAACCGGGCGCCGGCATCCTCCCGCATCTGCTTGAGCTGTCTGATCTTATCAAGTGAGGTAGGGATGAACTGCTGACCGCCATAGCCGGGGTTGACCGACATTACCAGCACAAGGTCCGCTTCGTGGAGCAGGTTTTCCAATAGCCCGACGGGGGTATGTGGGTTGAGGCTCACGCCGGCCTTGGCCCCGAGTTCCCGGATATGTCCGAGGGCACGGTGCAGGTGGTTACACGCCTCGTAGTGGATGGTCAGCACATCGGCCCCCAGCCCAATGAAGTGCCCGATGTACCGTTCCGGCTCCCGGATCATCAGGTGGACATCCAGAGGCTTCCGCGCGTACCGGCGGATCGCTTCGATCACCGGCGTCCCGATGGAAAAGTTGGGCACGAAGAGCCCGTCCATTATATCCACGTGGAACCAGTCGGCCCGACTGCGGTTAACGAGCTCAATATCACGCTGGAGGTTAGCAAAATCAGCCGCAAGCAGGGAAGGGGCAACGAGATGAGACATTGGGCATTTACGATTTACGATTTACAATTTACGATTTTATACCGCAAAGTAAATAGTAAATCGTAAATGGTAAATGGTAAATGGTAAATGATCCTCATCCCAGGTATTTCTTCAGCAGCCTGTTCCTTGAGTTGCTCTTGAGCTTGATGATGGCTTTCTCCTTGATTTGCCTGACCCGCTCACGGGTAAGGTCAAACCGCTGACCGATTTCATCGAGGGAGTGGGGTAGGTATCCGTTCAGTCCGTAGAACAGCCGGATGATCTCCGCTTCGCGTTCGTTCAGGTGGCTCAGGGCTCGTTCGATCTCCATCCGGAGCGAGTCCATCAGTAGTCCCTCCTCCGGGTCGGCGGCCCCCTCGTCGATGAAGATGTCGTACAGGCTGCTGTCGTCGCCCTGACCCAGGGGGGCGTCCATCGACAGGTGGCGGACGCTTCCGCCGAGCGACCGCTTGATATCGTCGGGGTCCATCTCGGTGGCTTCGGCGATCTCCTCCTCAGAGGGCGACCGGCCCAGGTCCTGTTCGAGCCTGGAGATGGTGCGGTTCAGCTTGTTGATTGATCCGATCTTGTTGAGCGGCAGTCGCACGAGCCTCGACTGCTCGGCGAGGGCCTGGAGGATGGATTGGCGAATCCACCAGACTGCGTAGGAGATGAACTTGAAGCCCTTGGTCTCATCAAACCGTTCGGCGGCCTTGATGAGGCCGATGTTTCCCTCGTTAATGAGGTCGGGCAGGGTGAGCCCCTGGTTTTGATACTGTTTGCTGACTGAAACAACAAACCGGAGATTGGCCAGGATCAGCTTGGTCATTGCCCCCTGATCCCCCTCCCTGATCTTGCGGGCGAGGTCAACCTCCTCGTTTGGGTTGACCAGGCTCTCCCGGCCGATCTCCTGAAGGTACTTGTCCAGGGATGGCAGATCCCGGTTCGTAACCTGTCG
>JAWOHI010000073.1:0-2708 GCA_046485255.1 Bacteroidales bacterium | reverse complement strand
GGAAGCCCATGTGCCGAAGCGATGGCCGTTGCTGGAACACGTGGCCGATCTCCCACACCATGCGCGCCTGGGTGACGGCCACGATGAGCGCGTCGAGCGAGCCGTACTGCGAGACCGCCGTCCCTAGGGTGGATTTCATATCGTCGGCCCGGGCCGCGAACATATAGCCGGGTTCCACAAAAGCCGACGTGATTGGTCTGGGAGCAGGGATCTGAAACCGTTCCCGGGTATCCTGTGGAATTGAGTCGGCGACCAGGCGGGCCTCGGCAAAGTGGCCCGAGGCGACCAGTGCCAGGTACCGGTAGGCCGTGGCATACGGATCTTGGCTACTGAATGCCAGCGCCTTCTTAAAATGATTCTCCGCCTTCAGGGGCCTGTTGAGCCCCAGCTCGGCCACTCCTGCCCGCATCCGGAGGAAATAGTAGTCATAACCGAGGCTGAACCCCTCGGTAGTCAGCCGCCGCACCTCTCTCCAGTTGCTGTCGAGACAGGCTTGATAACTCAGGCTGTCGATACCGGCAAATGACCGCTCCACCTGGGCTTGCAGGGGCAGCTGCCCAAGAAGCGTGAGCAGGGCCAGTAGCAGATTCAGTTTATTCCTCATCAGTGTTCGGTATTTAATAACGCCTTCCCTGGCTGTTTAATTATGGCTACCTGCCAGTTACCACGACCCAATCCCTGACATACCAGCGCCTGATCAGGCCGTTCTTCACATAAGGATCGTTCCTGGCGAACCGTTCAGCCACCTCCGGGCCATCGCCAAGGAAGACCAGCACGGCTCCGTCGGCCGGATTGGCCAGGGCTCCGGCCATTACCAGGGATCCCCCGGAATGGGCCTCCCTGACCAATTCAAGGTGCTCGGGGCGGAAGGGTGCGCGGAGCTCGATGTAGTTATCAACGGTCTCGTAAAAAAGCAGATAATAATTCTGATTCATATTCCGGTTTTTATGATGATTTGTCCAAAGGGCTTCGTACCATCGGGGTAGGTCAGGCTAATCTCCCCGTCAGCCCCAACCTGCACCGTTGAAACCGTTCCATCAAGCCTGTCTTCGGCTATCTGCCTGGATACCTGGGTCTCCAGTATCATCTCCTCAGCCGACAGGGGGTCGTCCAGGTTAAGGTATTTCAACTGATATCCAGTTTTCAGGAAGATATGGAACGGAGCGATCCAGTCCTGGAACCAGCGTATCCACGGCCTGGCGCTGACAAACAGGGGGATCTGGTCGGATACCGTGACTTTGGGGTCGAAAATCAGGGGGATGCGGAAGCAGGCTGTGAAGAATGCGTAGAGCGGGTCCTGGCGGTTTCCCTCGTAATGGGTGAAATAGAAGGCCTGCCCGTCATTGACGAACCAGGCTGTCGCCCTGCTGCCCCGGTCGCGGATCGAGGAGTGGTTATAGGTGTCGGTCTGTATTTCCCAGGAGGCATCGAATGTCTCTTCGCCTGAGCGGCCGGTTACCCGGAGGATCTGACCCGGCACGAAGTGGAACACCTTAGATAAAAGCTTATCATTCTGCAGGTTGGCAACCAGCTGACCCTCGCGGGGCCGGTCGAAGGAGCGCAGCAGTCGCTCTCCGGCCTCCTCCAGGAGGTAGTATCCAAACGGGTAATCGAGCGTAGCTGAGTCGATGTAGGGGGTTGCCTGGAACTGGAAGTGGAGGTGGGGCTCCGGCGAGCGGCCCGAGTTCCCGACCAGTGCCAGCTCCAGCCCCGGAGACACGTAATCGCCCGGTTTAAAGCGTATGGATCCCGACTTCAGGTGTGAATACTTGGTATAGAGTCCGGCCGCGTGCCAGATGACCACCGTGTTCCCCCAGTTGTTCAGGGTGTTGGCATCCCCGGGCGGGTTATCGGGGATCCCGTCGGTCACCGAATCCACGATGCCGGCGGCGGCCGGGTAAACCGGCTTCGACCAGGTGAAGTAATCATCCAGCTTAAGGCCATCCTGTTGCCAGGTTTTCCCATCCGGGCCGGTTTTCACGAAATCCCAGGCGTGACGCCAGTCGGCGCGGTGGGTATATCGGCCGTCGTGTCCCTGGCTGACAGTCCACTTACCCATTACCGGCAACTGGAACAGTAGACCCGTCTGCCTGCTCAGGCGGTTCTGGTAGTTTGACCAGGCATAGAGGTTCTTCTCCGGGTTGTTGTGCTGCACCGCCACCGGGTGAAGCCCGGTAGCCCTGCTTTTTCGCTGACGGATGGAGAAGAGGAACAGGAGGACCACCACGTTGAATGGCAGGGCATAGACTGACAGGTGGAAAACCGACAGCAGCTCCTCCATTCCCACCGTCATAAAGGTGACAACCGGCACCAGGAGGATGGCCCAGGCGAAGGTGTAGGGTGAGGGGATCAGGAAGAAGCCGCCGATGGCGATTGACATCAGGATGTAGTTGAATCCGATGTAGGTATAGTCCAATGAATTGATATCCAGGCCGATCGCTTGATAAAACAGGTAAGCAGAGAAAAAGCCAATGAGGGACAGCAGGAAAGCAATCCTTGAGGAGATCAGGAGGCCGGCCGCCACCAGGAAGCCTGCCACGAGGTTGTACTGAAAGAATACGGCGCCCATAGAGATCAGGTACGTTTTGATCGCCTGCGGTATGGGGAGCTGATTCAGCCACTCCACGCTGTTGACCAGGGTGATCCCTCCCATCCCGTAGAGCCGGTTCCATTCGAAGAGCGACTGGTCGCCCACCTCGAGGGCGGAG
>JAWOHI010000026.1:0-3559 GCA_046485255.1 Bacteroidales bacterium | reverse complement strand
GCCGCTGGCTGCGCTGGTACGTCCTGATCCCCGGGCCGCTCCGGCGGCTATTCTTCCGGCTGGCCGCGACCAGGCCCGTCGTCCTGAAGCGTTTCAACGGCACCGTGCTGGTCACCTCGGTCGGCATGTACGGCAAGGTGTCCGGCTGGGGGCTCCCGCTGGCGGGCCATTCCCTGGCGGTGACGATAGGCGGGATCGAGGCCAAGCCGGTCCTGCAGGATGGGGCGATCCGCAACCGGCCGCACCTGCGCCTCGCCGTGACCTTCGACCACGACATCATTGACGGTGGCCCGGCCGCCCGGTTCACCCAACACCTGGCCGAGCTCATCCAGGCCGGCGCCGGGCTGGTGGATGCGCCGTGAGGGTCGCCGCGGAGGCGTGTTGAAACAGAAAGGAACTCAGCAAACGATGAAACGCAACCTGGGACGTTCCGGCATCGCAGTGAGTGCCCTCGGCATGGGCTGCTGGGCGATCGGCGGGCCCTTCTGGGCCGGGGAAACACCCCTCGGCTGGGGAGAAGTGGATGACGCGGAATCCATCCGTGCGATCCATGCGGCCCTTGATCACGGCGTTGATTTCTTTGACACCGCCAATGTGTACGGCGCAGGGCACAGTGAACGGGTGCTGGGCCGCGCGCTGGCCGGCCGCCGCGCGCAGGTCGTCATCGCCACCAAGTTCAACGCCGTGTTTGACGAGACCACGCGCCAGGTGACCGGCGCAGACGCCTCACCCGCCGGCATCCGCCGGGCGTGTGAAGCGTCCCTCCGCCGCTTGGGCACGGACACCATTGACTTGTACCAGTTCCACGACAACGGGTTCCCGGTGGCAGACGCCTTGCCGGTGCGTGAGATAGGGATTGAAGGCCGACCTGAAATTGATGTCGAACTGGTCGAGAATCCTGGTCCTGGCCGTCAGTTGTGGGGGCGAGAGGTTCATCGAATCCCTGAAGATATCATAGCTGGTGCTCAGGTTAAGACTCTCCAGCAGCTTCATCTTTTTCAGTTGGCCGGTGGTGTCGGAAGGGTTCTTGACCTTCATTTCCAGATTGTTGCCAAGGGTGAAGTTGATCGACCCATAACGTCCAGCAACGGATGGGAGACTGTACAATCCACCCTGTTCAAATATCATATAATCCTGCTCCGTAGCCACCAGTTTCCCGTTGGCATCCTCCTCCATTTTCAGCAGGGTCCGGTGGTACTTGCCCATATCATAGCCCAGGTCGGGGCGGTAACTGAAACTGATGGAGGGATTCATCACGTGCCTTACCTGGACGACCCGCCCGAACCTGGGGTAGAACATCCCATAGATCCGTGGCGTATAGCTGAGGTTTATGGTGGGGCTCAGGGCCTGGACATAGGAGAGGCGGTTGATGCGGTCGATGATGATGCTGTCCATTACAGGGTCCCACGATTTCTCGATCTGTGAGAAATAGAGCAACCCCTTGTAACTCAGGGAGGGGGTGATTGTCAGGTTGTTGAATGGCTTGAACGAGGCCGATACCGGTATTTCGTGCTGGAAGCCGGTCTTCATCTTGCTGAAGATCTCCGGGTTGAATATCGAATCCTCCCGCGCCTTGATCCGGTTCTCAAAGCTTGATGAATAGCGCATTTCGATCTTCTCATACCATTTCTTGCCTGCCGCCGAACCTTTTTTGAACGGATAGAACCGGTTGATCGAAAAATTGGCCTGGGGCAGGTTGAGCACGACCGAGCGGTCGTTACTGTTCTGGGTATGACCAAGCCGGGCCGTGAAGTTGAATAATTTATTGGTGAATTTCTGGTTGTAGGAGATGGATGACGACTTGGTGTTGGTCATATGCTCCAGCGGGTTCTGGTAATTGCTGTAGGTGTTGAGCTGGTCGTATTTGCTGGAGCTTAGGTTGACGCTGGCGTTGAAGGTCCTGAGGGGATGCGCCTTGGGGTCCTGGGCGTGGTTCCACTGGACGCTGAAATCTTTCTGTTTGGTGTAGTTGGGCAGGTCTTTCTCACCCAGGACGTTGTTGGCGACGTTAAACCCGAATCCCCCCGCATGCTTATACCGGACACGGTAGTTGGTGCGGGCGCCGAGCTGCCAGCTTCCACGGGAGTAGATCCCTCCGGTCAGGGTGAGGTCCATCTTTTCCGTCCCGGCCCAATAATAGCCGCCCTCCCGAAGGTAGAAACCCCTTCTGGCCTCTTCGCCATATTTTGGCATTATGATCCCGGATGCCTCTTTTTCCTGTTTGGGAAAGAACCCGAATGGAAGGCCGATCAGGTAGAGCGGCACGTCTTCGACCACCAGGTAGGCGGGCCCGGATACGATCATCTTGTCGGGCACCATCTGCCCCTTGGTAATGGCAAAATAGAAATGGGGATCCTCGGCATCGCAGGTGGTGAATTTCCCGTCCTTGATATTCAGCAGGCCGCTGGAGTCTCTTTTGGTGATATGGCTGTGGATGTAGCCCGTTTCGGTGCCGATCCCCTCCTGCTTCATCCGCACGTCGATGACATAAGCTTTCTTGGTCTCGAAATTGTACCGGAGCTCGGCGGTTTCATAAGTATCCTTCGAATCCTTGTAAATGGCTTTCCCCGTCAGCCGGCCCAGGCTATCGCGACTGCCCCGGGCAACGAGCTCTTTCCGGTCGATGTTCATCTCAATGTAGTCGGCCGTGATTTCAATATCTTCATAGGTCACCTTCCCTTCCCCGTAAATACGGATCTTATTGTCAACCAGATCCACCACGGTGGAGTCACGGGCCGGGAAAGTGACGACGGAGTTCAGGAATGACTTGGTCTTGATGGTTGGCTGAACCGTGTCGGGGCGCAGGGCCAGGGGCGTCCTAACCAGGGTTGAATCCAGCCTGATGGGATCAACCTGGCCCTGCAAACCCGAAAAGAGGGCCAGCATCAGGAGGAGGACAAGCGGAAATTTTCGTATTTTTATGTGCTTTATCAAATTGAGATCCTTGACACCTGCAAATGGAGCGGTTCAAAACTAAAGAAAAAAACACTAAGATGCCCTGGCGTTCAATACAGATAACGTGCGTATCCGGCATCCATTGCTTCTTCAGCCGGGCGGGTCTTTTCAACCTCTTCACCCTGACTGTGATGCTATTGATTGCACACCCTGACGGGCAGGCACAGACTCCACCCACGGGCCATACCTTTACCCTGACCATCGACCCTGGTCACGGGGGCCGCACCCCCGGAGCCGTCGGCAAAAAGGCCAAAGAGAAAGACATCACCCTGAGCATCGCGCTCAAATTCGGGAAGCTGGTTGAGACGGAAATGCCCGATGTCAAGGTGGTTTACACCCGCAAGGAGGACCTCTTCGTACCACTGGACGAGCGGGCCGCCATCGCCAACCGGAACAAGTCGGACCTTTTCGTCTCCATCCACACCAACGCCAATGAGAAGCAATATGTTTATGGCAGTGAAACTTACGTGATGGGGCTATCCAAATCACAGGACAATATGAACGTGGTGATGAAGGAGAACCAGGAGATCCTGCTTGAAGAGGATTACCAGACTAAATATGGCGGTTTTGACCCCAATTCGGCCCTCTCCTACATCAAGTTCAA
>JAWOHI010000261.1:0-3426 GCA_046485255.1 Bacteroidales bacterium | reverse complement strand
GACATAGCCGTCTCTGGCAGTTACGCCTATGTCGTCGATCTTGGCGGCGGCCTGCGCATCATCGATGTCTCCATGTCAAACATTGAAAGAAAGGTGAGACAGGATTTTGATGATAAAGAGACTTTAGAAACCGGTCGGGAAGGCCGGCGTGTCCGGGGAAGGGGCGCCGGGAACGTGATTGGCCGCCTGATCCGGGTGTTGGCCAAAGTGGCGCTGGTTTTTACCAAGATCATCCTGGGAATTGTCGCTTTCTCCCTGCTGATTGCAGGAATAGCCATCGTGGCTGCCCTGGTGACGGTTTCTTTTGGAGGCCACGCCTGGTTTATGGATAACGACCAGCTATTCAGCGGGTATGCCCTGAACGAGCTGATCGGGCTGTTTGTGAGCCCGGCTTCCGCCACCCTGGTAATGATAGCCCTGTTCATCCTGGTGCTGGTACCGGTAGTGGCCCTCATTATGGGGTTCTTCAGGCTGCTCTTCAATTTCAGGTTTCACACCCGTGCGGTTGGCTGGAGCGCTTTCGGGGTATGGGTCATCGCACTGATCCTCCTGATCGCCCTCGGGACCCGGGAGGCGGTCAGGTTTGCCTCGGAGAGCAAGGTGGAGGAGAAGGAGCAGTTGCTGCTACCTTTCGGCAGAACCTTGAACATCACGGCCTTGCCGCTTCCCGAGGATGCAACCGACGATGCACCCCGATTTAACTACCATAGCGAGTTCTGGGTCTTGCGGGAGCGTTCCGATTCACTGAGCCTTGTGATCAGGCCCCGCGTGACGCTGGAAGCCAGCCGGGACACAGCCGCCAGCATCGAGATAACCCGTATCTCACGGGGACCCGATGCCTCAGCGGCCCGCCGGATTGCCCGGGAGATCGATTACCACTACCAACTGCGGGACACCCTGCTTGAACTCGATCCGGTTTTCCGGCTGAACCGCCAGGCGCGGTTTCACGCCCAGGAGATCCGGGTAACGCTCAAACTGCCGGTCGGTACCACGCTCTACCTGGATCCCCGTTTGGAAGACCTGCTGTATGCGGTCAGAAATACCGAGGATACCTGGTCGTCCGACCTGGCCGGCAAGGAGTGGGTAATGACCCCCGACGGCCTCACACGGGTGTTGTCGAGGTAATTACTATTTTTGCGGCCGATGGAAGAGCATTTTTTATCCAACCGGCACCCCTTCGTGCAGCTGGTTTTTATCGCTGGCATCACCATCATCACGTTCTTCGTGGTGATGGTGATGGCCATTCTTTTCGGGCTGATCTTCCTGGGGATGCCGCTGGAAAGCTGGGTAGCCATCGACATCAGCAACCCGGAGACCTTATGGCGGTTGAAATACATCCAGATCACCCAGTCAATGGGCCTGTTCGTACTGCCACCCCTGGTCATCGGCTGGCTGATGCTCCGAAGCCCTGCCCGCTATCTGAGCCTACACCAGGGGATATCCGCCCGCCCGGCCCTCCTCGTCATTTTCATCCTGATCGCCGCCCTGCCGGTAATCAACTTGTTGATGCTCTGGAACCAGGAGATGAGGCTGCCCCAGTTCCTGTCGGGCATCGAGGCCTGGATGCTGCAGACGGAAGAGAAGGCCGCGGAGATCACAACCGCTTTCCTGTCAGTCAACACCTTCGGGGCCTTCCTGGTCAATATCCTGATGGTGGCAGTCATCCCGGCCCTGGGCGAAGAGTTTTTTTTCAGGGGAATGATCCAGCCGACCCTCCAGCGGTGGTTTAAAAGCCCGCACCTGGCCATCCTGCTGACAGCAGTCATCTTTTCGGCCTTCCACCTGCAGTTTTACGGCTTTTTACCCCGACTGATGCAGGGGCTGCTCTTCGGATACCTCCTGTGGTGGTCGGGGAACCTCTGGTACCCGGTCATCGGCCACTTCGTGAACAACCTGATTCCGGTGACCCTCACCTATCTTTTCCCGGAGCAGTTCGATCCGGCCCGCCTTGATGAGATCACTACTGCCAATGACCTGTGGCTTTGGTCCATTGCAGGCGCTGTTGCGGTTGTGGCCTGTTGTATCTATTTTTACCGCCTGCATTTAATACGTCAACAATGAGAATAGCCGTTTCATTCCTGCTTTTCGCCCTGCTGGCCTTCAATCCGGCCGCCGCCCAGCTTAAGGACTCCAGCGACATCCTGCAACTGGGCGAGGATATGCCCGAGTTCACGGTCCTCACGCTCGACCGGCAAGAGGTCTCCTCGGATGACCTTTACGGTAAAGTGGTGTTAATCAATTTTTTCGCTACCTGGTGCCCCCCGTGCAACCAGGAGTTGCCCCACCTGGAGAAGGAGGTGTGGGCCAAATATAAGGACCGGGAGGATTTTGTCCTGATGATCATCGACCGCGAGGAACCCGGTGGCAAGGTGGAGGAGTTTGTCAAGAAAAAGGGGTTCACGATGCCGTTTTTCATCGATCCCAACAGGGAGGTTTTCAACCTGTTCGCAAAGAAAAACATCCCCCGAAACTACCTGTTCGACAAACAGGGAAGGCTGGTGCTCCAATCCACCGGATTCAAGAAGGAGGATTTCAATACAATGGTCAAGGAGCTGGATAAGATGTTGAATTAGAAAGCATTAAAATTGACAAGCCGGGTTTTTACCCGGCTTTTTTTTCGTCTTTCCGAAGGACATACACGACACCGTATTCGACCGCCCTGTCGCGTTCCTCTTCGCCGGGTTCCTCCTGAAAATACTTTTCGACCTCATCCCAGACATTCCTGATCACGCCGTCGATCTCCGCTCGCAGTTCCAGCAGTTTCTGGTTGGCCCTTTTGGCCGACCTGGATGCGGTGATCTGGAAATGGTAGCTGTCCTTGAACTGGTCGTACCAAACCTTGACCCTGGCGATGTTGGGGTTCATCACCGGCACCCCGCCGGTTTTTATCCGCGCATTTTCCCCTTCGACGATCTTTCCCCCCCATTCGAGGATCTCCTGTTCGGTCCGGAGGCTCGGGAGCCGGTTCTCATCGCCTGGCAGGCTGTAAAAGGCGCGCGCTTCGGCAGGGATCTCCCCGCGCTGGATTGCCAGGTTAAGGACCTGGATGAAGTGTGATACATAAAGCCTGGTTTTAACCAGGATAGGTTGAAAATCTCGGTTGAGCCGGATGAGGTTGCTTCTGGCCTGGGACTGCTCGTGCTGCGCTCCCTCCAGGCGCTGGATCAGGTTTCGTACCGGGTGGATGTATTGGGGCGAATAGGCCAGGCGGTTCAGGCCGGTCGTTTCGGCCTTGGTCGCCGCCGCCCGCAAGGCTCTCATCCGGGCGGCATCAGTGGTGGGCAGTCGGCGGTAGGGCATTTCGTAAATCCGGTTCAATTTAAGAAAAAAGGGGCAACCCACTGGCAACTCCTGCCCGATTTGCCTATATTCGTTTTTTTAACAAAAATCTAATCAGATGTTCAACGCACAGGTTTATATCAACAG
>JAWOHI010000376.1:0-5626 GCA_046485255.1 Bacteroidales bacterium | reverse complement strand
GCAGAACCAAAGACGCTTTTTCTTCTGGAACAAGCCGGAAGAGCGCCAGCAGATCATCATTGCCCTCAGAAAGGCCGGCCGCGTGGATCTCATCCCCAAAATTTTTCCACCCAAAGAGTTAAAACTTGTTAAATCCCGAAGGAGCAAAAGAGGCAATAGATAAATTCGCCAAAAACAATTCCAGATGAAAGTAACCTCCCTGCTAAGTACAGCCGTATTAAGCTGTTTGTTAGGATGTTTGATGATTAGCTGCGGACAGGAATCCCTTGAGGAGAAAGCCGCCCGCATTCACGAAAAAGCCTACACGATTGATTCTCACAACGATACTCCTATGCGTTTCAGCGATTCCACCTATAATATGTCGGAGCGCCACGATCCCCGTAAGGGTGGAGGCAAGGTTGATTTTGTCCGGATGAAGGAAGGCGGATTGGACGGCGCCTTTTTTGCCGTTTTTGTGGGACAGGGCCCGCTGACGGATGAAGGGAGGGAGAACGCCTACCAGCGGACGCTCAGGATATTTGGTGATGTGGAACGAACGATCCGGCAGAATTCGGGTGTATGCGGTTTGGCCTTGACTCCGGATGATGGCTATCGTCTTGAGAAAGAAGGCAAAAGATCAGTTTTCATTGGAGTTGAAAACGGCTACCCGATCGGAACGGACATCCGAAGGGTTGAGGAACTCCATCAACTCGGTGCACGATACATCACACTTTGTCATAGCCGTAACAACGATATATGCGACTCATCCACCGACAGGGCTGGCGCGCTGCACGATGGGCTGAGCGATTTCGGACGGGAGGTGGTCAGGGAAATGAACAGACTGGGCATAATGGTGGATGTGTCCCACATCTCGGACAAATCATTCTATGATGTCCTGGAAACCAGCCAGGTACCGGTGATCGCATCCCACAGCTGCGCCCGGGCTCTTTGCGAAAATCCCCGCAACCTGGATGACGAGATGCTTAAAGCACTGGCCAGGAATGGCGGCGTGATCCAAATGTGCATTCTTTCGGGATACCTCAAGAATCCGGAACCCAACACGGATCGGCTGGCTGCCGAAGCCATCTTCAACGAAAAGTATAATAATTGGGAGGGATTAACCGATGAGCAGCTAAGGGAGGCCCGGAGGGAATATTCGCAGCTGCGCAGGCAGTTTCCGGAAAAACTGGCCACGGTAAGCGATATGGTCGACCACATCGATCACGTAGTGAAAGTAGCCGGCATTGACCATATTGGAATCGGAACCGATTTTGACGGTGGAGGTGATCTTCAGGATTGTTTTGATGTGAGCGAAATGGGCCAGATCACCCTGGAACTGGTCAGACGGGGATATAGCCAGAAGGAGATTGAAAAAATCTGGAGTGGAAACCTGTTCAGGGTAATGAAGGAGGCCGAAAAATTTGCCGCTCGTGCGGCCAAATAGAGCCGGGATTAAGATTCATCATACAATCTACCCTGCCACGTCTTTCGGTCACGCATCTCTTTTTCGATCCTGGCCACCAATTCGTGATTTTTCAGCCCCCAGCGCCGCCCCGTAATCCGGCCGGGAGGTGAGACATTCACGAAACGCTCGATTACAAAACCCGGGTTCAACCGCTCAAGAAACCGGATAATCAAGTCGATGTATTGGTCAACCGTAAAAAACCTAAAATCAGCCGGGTTGGCTGCAAAGTCCCGCTCTAAAGCCGTCCCCCGGATAACCTGAAGTTGATGGATCTTCAACAGGTTGAGGGGCAACTGGCTGATAAGCCCGGCCCCCGCAAGGATGTCCTCATCAGACTCCCCGGGGAGTCCAAAAATCAAGTGGGCCCCAACCAGGAATCCTCTCCCGCGACATTGATTGACCGCCTGAACCGAATCTTCATAGGTGTGTCCGCGGTTGATTCGCTCCAGGGTCCTGTTATATACGCTTTCGATCCCAAATTCGAGCGAAACGTAGTACTTGGCAGAGAGCTCCTCGAAATAATCGATCAACTCACCGGTGATGCAATCTGGGCGGGTTCCGACCACCAACCCTACAATCCGCGGATGGCTGAGGGCCTCCTCGTATAGGGCAATCAGGTGGTTTATGTTTGAATAAGTATTTGTATAAGCCTGGAAATAAGCAAAATAATTTTGACCGGGATACTTTCGGTCAAAGAAAGCGATTCCCTTCTCCAGTTGTTCGATCACCGACAAATCCGGCGAGCAATAGAGGGGATTGAAGGTGTCATTGTCGCAAAACGTGCAACCGCCGGTTCCCTTGGTCCCATCGCGGTTTGGGCAGGTAAAGCCAGCGTCAACGGATAGCTTCTGGACACGTTGCCCGAAAAGGCCGATGAGGAAACCGGGAAAATCATTAAAAGGCCTCTCCCGGTTCCAGGGATAGGCAGGGTCAACCCCGTCCTGAATCCTGTGCATGGATGATCAGGGTCGCTGTGGCCGGATTGAGCGCGATCGGAATGTTATTGATCGTGGCCGTCCGGATCAATGTCTGGATATCGTGCTCGTGACCGTGAGGAGTCTGAAGATCAACGAAAAAGATCAGCTTCTCCACCTCATTCTGCAGAATTTTCGCTGCCAGCAGGATATCACCTCCATTGGGGCCGTGCCCGTAGGGTTCAACCTCGATTTCAAGCACCGATGTGAGCAGCCGGGCGGTATTGGAGGTCCCAATCAGGCGGTGCCTGATCAATTCCTCCTTATTCGCCTTGGCCCACTCTAGGAGGGTATTCTTCTTTTCATTATGAGCCACAATGGCTATGGCCTTGCTCTTTGTCCTGGTTGTCATCGCATTGGGTTATTATTTCGACTTGAATCCGAATGATTCCATCATTTTGGTGAAAACTTCGGTATTATCGTGGATACCGCCAAATTTCAGGGCGTGAGGCCCGTACGTGAAAACGGGTACCATCACACCGGTATGGTCGGTAGTGGAAAAGGAGGCTTTCAAAGAACCGGTTTCATAATCCCCGTCGAGCAGGGTAACTCCGCCTGTTTCGTGGTCGGCTGTCACGATAACCAGGGTTTGTCCGTTGTTTATGGCAAAATCAAGAGCGACACCAACCGCACGGTCAAAATCGATCATCTCGTCGGCCACGTGCTGGGCCTGGTTGTCGTGGCCAGCCCAATCAATCTGCGAACCTTCAACCATCAGGAAGAATCCGTCCGGGTCGGCTGAGAGCAGTCTGATGGCCTCGGTCACCGACTCGGCGAGCAGGTTGCCTCGTCCTTCCGACCATTTGGGCGGGTGAACCGGGTAAAGCAATCCGGCAACCGGACCCGAAGAGGTTTCCCGCACCTCATCAATGGTGAGGGCAACCTGGTACCCCTTTTTCCTAAGCTCCTCCGTCAGGTTGACCCCATCCTTTCGCTTGGCGAAGTGGTCATAACCTCCTCCGATGAACACATCAATGTCGGTCTTGAGAAAATCAGCTGCAATCAGCTCATAATCACTGCGCTTCTTCTGATGGGATATGAAGCTTGCCGGTGTGGCGTGGGTAATAGCACAGGTAGTGGCCATCCCTGTGGCCTTGCCTGCCTCCTCTGCCCACTCCAGGATCGTTTTTACGGGCTGGCCCTGGGCATCTACCCCGATGGCCCCGTTATAGGTCTTGTGGCCCGTTGCGATTGCAGTACCACCCGCCCCCGAATCTGTCACAAAGGAGGTCGAATGGGTTTTTAAAAAACCAGCAATAGGAAAACGCTCCAGGTTAAGTTTGCCGCCATTGGCGGTTAGCCCGGCGTGAACCTGGGCTGTGCCCATACCATCCCCGATCATCAGGATAATGTTCTTGACCGGCTTCTCACCCCCGGCTTTAGGTGGATCAAAAGAAAATGCATCAATGCGCGGGAAGAAAAGGATCGCCAGCGATAAGACTATAATTCGGATACGGTTCATAAATCAATATTTTAGTGATAACAAGTATTCATTCCGATTTGTTTCCTGTTTCCGGATCTTCAGGCCTGAAGGGAGGTTTCCGCTTGCCCTCCAGTTCATACTGGTCCCAGGGCAGGCTCCCATCATCATCATCCTCCACGGTGTGTTCCGTCCCAGGTTGCCAGAAAAACCGGGATCCCCTTGGACCGTGTGACCGGTAGGCCCAGGAGAGGATGATGCCGGTCAGCAGGCCAAAAAGATGGCCTTCCCACGACAGCCGCTCCTCGAGTGGGAAAATACCCCAAATCATCGAACCATATTGAAATACCACCAGGAAAGATATCGCGATCAGGCCGGTATGCTTGCGGATGATCCCGCTCAGAAACAGAAAACCCCCAAAAGTATAAATCAGTCCGCTGGCACCTATGTGGTAGGAGGGGCGGGCGAGGAGCCAAACCAGGATTCCAGAGGCCAGCCAGCTGATGGCCCAAACCCTGAAAGCCACCTCCCGGTAGAAATAGAAAAGCAGTGTGGCCAGCACGAAGAGCGGAAAACTGTTGGCAACGATGTGCCTCAGCCCGCCGTGAATCAACGGAGAAAAGATAATCCCTTGCAAACCAGACCATTTTCTTGGAAACAGGCCATAGTAGAAGAGATCCAGCTCAAAAAAACGGTCGAAAATGAAAACCAGCCAGATCAGCAGGATAAACAGGCCTGGAAAGAACATACTGATGAACAGCCGCCTGACAGCCAGATCAATTGGTTTTTTCGGTCCTTGATTGATTACCTCCTCCATCGGTTCCCGGCTTAGGTTATCTCCCTGATCTTCTCAGCTATCAAATCCGTAAAGCGATTTATATCTTCTTCCGTGGTGTCCCAGGAGGTCATCCAGCGAACCTCCGACCGGGGTTCGTCCCAAACATAGAAAAAGAACTCCTCCTGGAGGGGCTTGATGATCTGCCTTGGAATGGCGGCAAAGACCCCGTTGGCCTGGACGGGTTGAACAATATGCACGCCCTGTATTTTTGCGGCCTTTTCGGCCAATATTTTTGCCATCCGATTGGAATGCAAGGCATTGCGTCTCCATAGGTTGTCCGTTAACAAGGCTTCAAACTGAACGGCGATGTAGCGCATCTTGGACGCAAGCTGCATTGATTGCTTCCGGTAGTACTTGATGGAATCCCCACAATCAGTGAAGAATAGAATGGCCTCACCATACATCGCCCCGTTTTTTGTGCATCCGAATGAAAGGACGTCAACCCCAGCATCACGGGTAGTCTCCCGGAGGCTTAAACCCAGTGAGGCGGCCGCATTGGCAATCCTGGCCCCATCCATATGGATCAGCATCCCGCGAGCGTGTGCAAAATCCGCCAACGCCCTGATCTCCTCCGGGGTGTAAACAGTTCCCAGCTCCGTTGCCTGGGTAATGCTGATCACGCGGGGCTGCGAATGGTGCTCAAAATCAATACCCTTGATATGCGGCTTGATGGATTCAACGGTCAGTTTTCCGTCAGGAGCATGGACCGGCAGAACCTTACCGCCGGTTATGAACTCAGGCGCCCCGCACTCATCTTCGTGGATATGGGCGGTTTCGGCGCAAATGACCGAATGATAGGAGTGAATAAGGTTCTTGAGACCCACGACATTGGCTGCCGTGCCGTTAAAAACGAAGTAGGGGTGTGTGCCTTCGCCGAAGGCTTCCACAATTTTTTCCGTTGCCCGCCGCGTGTAGGGATCATCCCCGTATCCGACCACGTGACCCTGGTT
>JAWOHI010000248.1:0-14755 GCA_046485255.1 Bacteroidales bacterium | reverse complement strand
GACGCCGCCGACACCGTCACCGCCTACGCCCGCTGACCCCGTACGCCCGCTGACCGCCTACGCTCGCTGACCTCCGAGCCGGCTGACCTCCGAGCCGGCTCGCCCTGCCCCCACTCAGCCCCACCACCACCCCACCATGCGATGAGCGAGGTGCTCCGTATGCGGTCGGTTCGCTCATCGCTGGCGTCGGTCCGGGTGCTGCGATGAGCGAAGTGTCGGTATTCGGGAGGTTGGAGCGGGAGATCATCTCATCATAGGCCTCCAGCGTGTCACCGGCCTGGCGTCCCTGCATCATTCTCAGGTATCCTTCGATGGAGCTGAGCGGATTTTTCAGTTCGTGGGAGAGGACGGTCAGGAACTGGAACCGGATCTGCTTGCCCTCCGTATTCATCTTCCGGGTCATCCGCTTGAGAAACAGATGCTTGGTCAGGTTCTCCATAGAGGCCCGCAACTCCTGCGGTGTGAACGGTTTGGGAACGAAATCGTACGCCCCGATGTTGGTCGCCTTCACCGCCAGTTCAAGGGAAGCATACGAGGTGATCATCATCACCTCAATGTCCAGGTTGGTCTTGTTGATGTAATCCAGGACCTGAATCCCGTCCATCCCGGGCAATTTATTGTCCAACAGCACGATATCTGGCTTATTGGTGTGGAAAATCTCAATGGCTTCCTCACCGGTCGCAGCTTCGATGATTTCGAAGCCGATATCTTCGTCCATAAACGGATAACCCACGATGAACTGGCTGAGTATCCTGTTGATTCCCGATCGAATACCGGATTCGTCATCAACAACCAGTACCTTAAGCATTTGCATATTTAGTCCGATATAAATTGTCTGACAACTGAGATAATTTCATCCGGGTGGAGACCCTTTTCAAGATAGAGGTCGGCCTTGATCCACCTTTTAGACTCCTCATTACCCGGTTTGAAGTCGCGTCCGGTTTCGGCGGTGACCGCCGTCAGAAGGATAACCGGCAGATCAGGGTAGAGCTTCTTGGCGTGGTAGGCCAGAATAAACCCCGAATCATCCCGCTCCATCATCAAATCAAAAATGGCCAGATCGGGCCTTTGGGCTTCAAGGGAATTACCGGCATCTAGCTGATTGTCAAAAGCATCTACTTCATAGCCGGCTTTTCGAAGGATGAAGCCCATCTGAAAAAGGAAGTCGGGGTCATCATCTGCAACCAGTATCCTGGCCTTCTTATCGCTTTTCATCATAATGTATTTGAATTATTTCTGGGAATAATGATGCGCACGCAGGTACCGGTAGGGCCGGTTGCCGGGTCATCGTTTGAATCGACCTCAATCCTTCCCTTGTGCATTTTAACGATACCGTAACTGGTGGCCAATCCAAGGCCTGTTCCTTTGCCGATCTCCTTGGTGGTAAAAAAGGGGGTGAAAATCTTGTCCATATCATCGGGATGGATGCCAGTGCCGGTATCCTTGACGCTGACAACCACGTCGTTTCCCTCCTCTTCCAGCCTGATCTGGAGGTTTCCGCCGAGGGGCATCGCCTCTACGGCATTCTTGATCAGGTTGCCGAGAACCTGGGTCATCTGCTCCTCATCAAGCCGGGCGGTCAGGTTGGACATCCGGTTTTCTATGACAGCCTTGATCCCAGGGGGAATGACTACTCCAGCCAGGCTGGACTGGGCCAGTTCGGGCAGTTCGACTTCCTGGAGCCTGACCTGGTTTTTCCGGGCGAAATTGAGGAGGTTTCCGACAATCTTCTTGCAGCGATCAGCCTGGGCGGCAATCAGTTTCAGGTCCTGCTCCATTTGTTCGTCCTGGCAATCATCGAGCAGGATATTGGCATACATAATGACCACGCCCAGCGGGTTGTTCAATTCGTGGGCTATCCCTGCCGACAGCTGCCCCATATGGGCCAGCTTTTCCGAATGACGGAGCGCCTGCTGCACCTTGGCCAGCTTTTCGTTCGACAGGTTCAGCTCCTGTATCGAACTGTGCATTTTTTCAATGGTAAAGGGCAGGCACATATCCTCCTCGGCCAATCCCTGGGCAATGGCAATGGCGTGGTTTTCGCAGGAATCATAGCCGCAGGCTCCGCAATTCAGGTGGTCCTGCGGGGTGTATTTGCCCATTGATGCCAGGACTTTACTGATCGTTTCGGGTGAAGGTAACTCCAGTCTGCGGTCCATTGGGTCGAACTGCCTGGTCAGGTCGAGGCCGGAGAACTCCTCCATCTCCCGTACCCAGACCTCGTGGTCCCGCTGGTGGATGCGCGACCGCACATAGTCCCCGATCATTGCCCGGCGGGCATAGTGCTTGCCGTTCGGTGACATTCCCGGCCCCATCAGGCACCCGTCGCAACAGAGGAGTTGGAGGTGCTGGTCATCGATGACCCCCTTCTCAAATTCGGCGATGGCGGCCGGGAAATTGACCCGGCCCTCAGCTACCAGTACGTTTCCGTCAAACAGGTCTTCCGGGATGTTCAGGGTCTGAAGCAAGCCGCGTTTAACCGGGAAGATCATCCCACGGCTGGCCAGGGGCGGATCAAAATCCGACTCCTTCACCTGGTCGGGACTGATGCTGCAGGTGAGGAACAGGTGGCGCAGTTCCTGGAAGGTGATCACCTGGTCGACCTCCGCCGACTCGGCTTTCTTGCTGATGCAGGGGCCAATGAAGACTGTTCGCACCGATTCCCCGTAGCGCTTTTTGACCACCCGGCTGGTCGCCATCATCGGGGAGGCTACCCTAGCCAGGTAGGGAACCAATTCGGGGTGGTAGTGGCGCACGAAATAGACCACGGCGGGGCAATCCGAACTGATCACCGGGGCGTGGGATTCGTCGGAAATGATCTTATTGAACTCATTGGCTACCAGGTCGGCACCGAAAGCCACCTCACAGACATAATCAAACCCGAGGGCCCGGATCATCCCGATGAGGATGCCCGGGCTGAAATGGTCGGCAAATTCGGCCGGGAAACTTGGAGCCAGGAGTGCCGCCGTTTTTCTTTCATTGCGAAGCAGTTCCAACACTTCATTCTCCAGGTTCAGGTATGATTTCGCGTTCTGGGAGCAAACCTTGACACAGTTGCCGCAACCGATGCACCGCTCGTGCATCACCTCGGCCTGTCCATTGATGATCCGGATTGCCTTGGCCGGGCACTCCCTGACGCAAGTATAACATACCCTGCAGCGGTCGGGAATCGTGGTAACCAATATTTTTGTTGCTGTCGGGGCCATTTGATGCTACTTAATGATTTCCCGCGGCGTGAAGGCCACGCGGGTGGCTTCGTTGGTCAGTTTCATTCCGTCGGGCAGCGGCAGGTTTCGCGAGGGGGTTATGCCCGAGTAGAGGTTATCCAGTTCAAAAATCAGTTTGGCACGGCTTCTCAGGTCCATTTGACGCGGGATCACCGGTTGGCCACCACCGTTGATGCATCCTCCCGGGCAAGCCATCACTTCCACCAGATCCACCTGGCGTTTTTTCAGGAGGAGATCCTGGTACCAGTCCCTAAAGTTGGCCAATCCGCTGATGGAAGCCATCTGGTAATTTGCGCCCTCCGCGTGGAAGGTGAACTCCCTGACCTCCCGGATTCCGCGCAGCCTGGCGGGTCTTCCTCCTGCTGACTCGGGTTCGGATGATCCTGCCTGGAGAATCCGGAGCACCGACTCGACCATTCCGCCCGAGATGGCCGGCAAGTATCCAGAGCGGGTGTTTCCGGCGAACTCATCCGGGTGCATTTCGAGACCCGGCATATCCATATTGATACCGAAAAGCCTGATCAGGCGGTACATTTCCCGGGCGGTCAGGATATGATTGGCCGCGTATCCTTCACGCCCCGGCTCAATGCTGGTGTGGGCTTCCGGCTTGGCGGCCGTGCAGGCGGTCAGGTAGACGATGACGATTTTCGACTCATCCCACCCTGTTTCGGCGGCGATCCGGTGGCGCAGCAGGGGGGGCATCAGTTGTCTGGCCGGGCGCAGCGGAGCCAGTAGGGGGATAAGCTCAGGCTGACTCTGGATCACATATTGTACGAAGGAGGCACAGGAAGCCATAATGACCGGCTCACGGCGCCCCCTGCTTTTCTGCTCCAGAAACCAATTGGCGAGCCCGGATGCCTCCTGCTCCACGCCCCAGAGATTCTCATAAACCCGCTTAAAGCCAGCCCGTTTCAAGACAGAAAACAGGTATGTCCGCAACTCTTTTCCGCTCCGGTTCCTGAACTGTTCGGCAGCCGAAGCCATCACGGCCGGGTCGACCAGGGCAACCGTCAGGCTGCCGGGGTCGTGAAGGGCAGCAACCACCTCATCCAGGTGGCTCCGCTCCTTCAGGGCGCCCGTCGGGCAGACCAGGATGCACTGCCCGCAATTCACGCAAGAGCTGTAATTCAGTCCCTTATCCAGGACCGTTCCCACCTCGGTCCGGCTCCCGCGCCTCAGGAAGTCGAGGGCTGCCACGGCCTGCTGCTCCTCGCAGATCCGGATGCAGCGGCCGCACAGGATGCACTTGCCGTTATCCCGGATCAGGGCCCGGCTGGTATTGTCGATCCGCCTCCTTGGGGCCGGCCGGACCGGGCTCCGTGCGGTGATGTTCAGCTCGCTGGCCAGCTCCTGCAACTCGCAACCCCGGCTCTTTTCGCAGGTAAGGCACCCTTCCGGATGCTCGGCGAGCAACAATTCCAGGATGGTCCTCCTGGCCTGCACCACGCGCGGCGAATGGGTGTACAGCACCATCCACTCCTCCACCGGATAGGAACAGGCCGGCACCAGGTCGGCCCGGCCCTCCACCTCCACCACGCAGATCCTGCAGGAGCCGGTAGGCCTGAATCCCTCCAGGTGGCAGAGTGTGGGCACGTGGATGCCGTTGGCAACCAGGGCGTCCAGTATCCGGTCTCCCTTCCGGGCTTTGATCTTCCGACCGTTGACATCAATTTCAACTATCATAAGCAACTGATTACGAAACCCGTACGGCATTAAACTTGCAAATCTCAAAACACTTGCCGCAACCGCTGCACAGCTCCTCCAGGATGATGTGGACCCGGTGAGGCGTGCCGATAATGGCATTTTCGGGACATTTGATCAGGCAGATATTACATCCGGTGCAGTTGACGGGGTCGATCCGGAACGACCGGAGGTTGCGGCAAACGCCGGCCCGGCAGGTACGGTCGAACACGTGCTCCTCCATCTCCTCCCTGAACAGTTGCATCCCGCTGATCACGGGGTTGGCGGCCGTCTTGCCCAGGCCGCACAGGGAAGTCGACTGCATCACTTCCGCCAGTCCCTCAATGCGTGTGATGCCTCTGAACCGCTCCAGGGCATCATATTTCTCCTGGGTGACCGGACGGGTGGTCACGGATTCCAGGATGCCCAGGATTCGTTTTGTCCCATCCCGGCAGGGGATGCATTTCCCACAACTCTCCTGGTGGTTGAAATCCATCAGGTTCTTCATCAGGTTGACCGGACAGTTGCCTTCATCAAGGACTACCAGGCTGCCCGAACCCATCACCAGGTTTTCCTCCTCAAAACGCTCAAAATCAATAGGAGTAGACAATTGGGCTCCGGCTACGAATTTTCCCGAAGGGCCTCCCAGAAGCAGGGCTTTCAGCGGGGCTCCGTTCCTCACTCCGCCCCCAAAACCATTGACCAGCTTGTCCAGGGGAGTACCGAAAGGAACCTCCACCACGCCCAAACGGCCGATGCGGCCTGAGAGGCTGAACAGCTTGGTGCCGCAGGATTCCGGGGTGCCGATCTTCTTGTACCACTCCGGTCCGTTCCGGATGATCAGAGGAACCTGGGCCAGGGTCTCCACGTTCTGAACCAGTGTCGGCTTTCCAAACAGGCCGTTGGTTGCCGGATAGGGCGGCCTGGTCCGGGGCATTCCCCGCTTGCCCTCCAGGCTTGAGAGGAGGGCTGTCTCCTCTCCGCAGACAAAGGCGCCAGGGCCTCTTTTTAATTGAATATCAAGCGAGTATCCACTATTGAGAATATCCGATCCGATCAAGCCGGCCGCACGGGCTTCCCGAATGGCACCCTGCAGGCGCTTGACGGCCATTGGGTAGCGCGACCGCGTATAGATCACGGCGTGGCCGGCCCCCGTGATGTAGGCTGCCAGCATAATCCCCTCCAGCACCAGGTGCGGGTTGCTTTCCATCAAGATACGGTGCATATACCCGCCCGGATCACTCTCATCGGCATTGCACAGTACATATCGCTTGTCGGATGGGGTTGTGGAAGATTTCAACCACTTGGCGGCTGCGGGAAAGCCTGATCCCGACCGCCCGCGCAGGTTGCTCTCCTCAATCAACCTCAATAGTTCCTGGGCGGTATAGAAACGCAGACTCTTGGCAAAGGCGCGGTAACCACCCCAGGCGATGTATTCGGCCACGGAGCAGGGATCCACCACCCCCGACAAGCTCATCACGTGCCTGGTCTGCCCCTTGAAAAACGGGTGCTGGTCCCAGGATGGGATGCCTTCCCAAGGCTGTTGGCTCTCCATCACCATTTGCCCGATCAGGTTTTCCTCCGGAACTACTTGACGAACAATAGCATCCAGTGTGCCGGGAAGATCGGCCGGGGCAAGCGGGCCATAAAAAAGGCGCGCCCGGCCCGGAATTTGGATGGCCACCACCGGTTGGGCGGATAGGAGGCCGAGACTTCCGGTTTCGACCACATCCACCTGCGTTGAATTGGTGTCAGACCACTCCTTCAGGATCGCGTGGAACCGCTCCGGGCCATGGATGACCGATGGAGAGGTCACATCGAGAAATACCGCCGGCCGGGTAATGCGCTCCCTGCGCAGGAGCCTGATCCTGGCCTTAAGATCCTGTTTTGATTCAGGCCGCTCCTGCAGAAGGATCTCCTGCAACTCGCGGCTATTGATCCGGTCGGTCGCCTCCTCGTTCATTTTATCTGGATTTGCGAAATTGGGTGATCACCTCCTTAACCCGTGCAGGGGTCATCCGGGTGACTATCCTGCCATTGACTGATATCACCGGTGCCTCCTGGCAAACACCCAGGCAGGGCACCCACTCCAGACTGAACCACCCGTCGCGCGTGATCTCGCCCGGACCGATCTCCAGGAGCCTCGTCAGTTCCCTTCTGATCTGCTCACTGCCGTCAACCAGGCAACCCGTCCCCTGGCACACCTTGATATGGTAATGCCCCCCCGGATTGAACCTGAATTCGTTGTAGAAAGTGGCCACGCTATATATTTTCACCGATGGAATGCCGAGGTGGGCCGAAACCGCCTGAATGGCTTTTTCATTCAGATAATCAGACGAATCCTGTATCTCCTGGAGTATCGGAATGAGGTTTTCCGGCGCTCCCACGGGGTACTTCGCGAGGATTGGCGTGAAATCATCCATCTTCTGTTATCTAAAAAACATTGTTAAAAAAATAACAAGATTGAATCAGTGCAAATTTTACAACTTTTTCGCTTGAAATCCTAATTGCCAGGCAGATATTTGTTAATTTTGGAACAGCAGATACAAAAAAACGGGATGGAAACATACAAGACGGATATCGCCATCTGCCTGGGCAGCTCCTGTTTTGCCCGCGGAAACCGGAAATTGGTGCAGGCTGTCAGGCAATTCCTGGCATCCCACCACCTCGAGGAGCGGGTCTTTTTCCACGGTGCCCACTGCTTCGGCGAATGCCGGTCGGGGCCCAACCTGAAGATTGGGGAGACCCTCTACCCGGCGATCGACGAGGAGAAGGTTCAGGTCATCTTAAAGGATTATTTCGGAGTATGAAAGATCAACAGTCAAGCAGCGGGGAGCAGGCCGATCCGGTCATCTGGGTTGAGCCGGCCGAATGCATCCTTTGCTACGCCTGCGTCAGGGAGTGCCCCGTCAAGGCAATCGAGGTGAAGGCCAACCTCGACCATGTCCGGATCATTCCCGAGCGCTGCATTGCCTGCGGGAGCTGTTATACCATCTGCCCTACCCGGGCCATCCGGATCGTCACCCACATCAAGCGGGTGAAGGATTACCTGGAGGGTGAAGAGCCGACTATGGCGATCATCGACCCGAGCATTTCCGGGGAATTTCCTGACATCACCGATTACAGGAACTTCGTGGGGATGATCCGTGCCCTCGGCTTTGACGGGGTGTATGACCTGTCATTTGGAGCCGAGCTCGCGGCCAGGCAGCACGTCGAAACAATGAACGATTACAGGGGGAAATTCCGCCTGTCGTCGAAGTGTCCCGCCCTTATCTCCTTTGTTGAGAAGTACTATCCCCAGCATACAGAGAACCTCATTCCGGTCCTGACGCCCGCGGGCGCCACCGCCCGGATCATCCGCTCCATCCACACCGGCAGTTGCCGGATCGTGCTGGTCAACCCCTGCCTGGCCAGTCACCTCGACTGCCAGGCCCTGCCGGAGGATGCCGCCATAGATGCCGTCATCAACTTTAGCGAGCTGCGGGAGTTGTTCCGCGACAAAAAAGTGAATGAAAGCATGGTCGAATTTTCGGAGTTCGACCCACCAGCCGGCCGGATCGGAACCCTTTTCCCCCTGACGAGAGGATTTCTGGGCCCCGCCGGGCTTGATGAAAACCTGGTCTCGGGAACCTGCATCTCAACCGACGGGAGGCAGGATATGCTGGAGGCCGTGGATGAGTTCGCCTCCACCTATGACATTCGCAAACACCTCGACCTGTTCTATTGCGAAGGCTGCATAATGGGACCCGGAATGTCGGCCGGCGGGCATAAATTTCGCCGGAACACCCTGGTCACGGAATATGCCAGAAAAAGGACCCAGTTGCCGGGTGAGGAAGAGTGGAAAAAAGTATTGGATTCCTATTCGGATTTTTCGATTGACAGAATCTACAAGCCTGACCATCAAACGCTACCGATTCCCGACGAAGCGGAGGTCGACGATATCCTGCGCCTGATTGGAAAAACCGGTGACGAAAGCGCCGACCGGGGCTGTATGGCCTGCGGATACAAATCGTGCCGCGAATTTGCGGTTACCGTAGCCCAGGGTTTGGCCAAGGCCGAGATGTGCCACCTGTATGGCACCAGAAACCGTCAGGAGTACATCCGCTCGCTTCGCGGTGCCAACGAGCAACTCGCCAAGACTCAGAAAGCGCTGCTGGAATCGGAAAAACAAGCCCGCGAGGAAAAGGAGATGGCACACGAGTTTTCCGATACCCTGGCAGCCGTCATTCAGAAGATCCCGTCAGGGGTGATCATCGTCAACGACCAGCACCGGATCATACAAGCCAACCGCACCTTCATCGAACTGTTCGGCGACGAGGTCGCAGCCATCAACGAGGTGATTCCCGGACTCAAAGGAGCCGATATCAGGAGCCTGGTGCCGGCACCAATGACCGCCCTGATCACCTTTACCCTTCAGAATGACCAGGAAGTGACCCACCGGGATATCCGTTTCGCCGACCACATCTTCAATATCTCCGTCTTTCCGGTGAAGAAAAATTCGATTGCCGGGATCATCGTGCGGGATCTTTCATCCCCCGAGGTGCAGCGTGAAGAGGTGATCAAGCGGGTGACCGAGGTGATCGACAAGAACCTGGAGATGGTTCAGAAGATTGGATTCCTGCTCGGAGAAGGAGCTTCGGAGACTGAGCGAATGCTCAATTCCATCATCCAGTACTACCGATCGGGGGAAAAGGGATGAGCGAAGAGAACTTCCACATAGAGGTCAACTGCCAGCAACGGAGCCAGGGAGGGGAAAGGATTTGCGGTGATGTGTTCCTGAGCCAGCGGATACCTGAAGAGAACCGGACCATCATCGTCCTGTCTGACGGAATGGGCCACGGCATCAAGGCCAATATGCTGGCCACCCTGACCGCTACGATGGCACTCAATTTCACCAGGGAGCACAAGGAAGTGGAGAAGATCGCCGAGATCATAATGAACACGCTGCCCGTCTGCTCGGAACGAAAAATCTCCTATTCGACTTTTACGGTGGTGGATATCCACGATGAGGGTCTCACCCGCATCCTGGAGTATGACAATCCGCACGCAATGATTTTCAGGGGCCGGCAATCGTTGGAACCCGAATGGACCTGTATCGTGATGAACTCCGACAAGCACGCGGGCAAAGAGATCCTGACCTGTTCCTTCAGGGCACGGAAGGAGGACCGGATCGTCCTGTGCACTGATGGGATTGTCCAGTCGGGGATGGGGTTCACCGCCTATCCATTCGGCTGGGGGCGGGAAAATGCCTCCACGCAGATCCGCGACCTGATCACGCGCGATCCGGCCATTTCGGCCCGGAAGCTGGCCACCCGCCTGATCCACCTGGCCACCCAGAATGACCGCAACCATCCACAGGACGACACCTCGTGCGCGGCCATCTATTTCAGGGAACCAAGAAAAATGCTGATCTGCTCGGGCCCGCCGTATGAGCAGGAGCGGGATGCGGAGCTGGCAGGGCGGGTGCGTACCTTCGAGGGCAGAAAAGTAGTGTGCGGAGCCACCACGGCCGACATCATCGCCCGCGAGTGGCAGGAAAAGATCGTCGATTCCTTCGAATTCACTGATCCCGAACTCCCTCCTGTCTCCTCAATGGAAGGAGTCGACCTGATCACCGAAGGCATACTCACCCTGAGCAAGGTATCCCGGCTGCTCGACCAATACACGGAAAATTTGCGCCTCGGAAAAGGTCCCGCTGATGAAATCGTGAAAATGATCCTGCAGTCGGATGAGGTCCACTTCCTGGTCGGGACCCGCATCAACATCGCCCACCAGGATCCGAGCCTGCCGGTGGAGCTGGAGATCCGCCGGACGGTTGTCAAGCGGATTGCCCGGGTGCTGGAGCGGAAATTCCTGCTCGGGATCCGGATCGATTTTATTTAGAACCCGGACAGGATCTCCTGAACCCCGTCGGGTGAAACCCGGCCATAGGTCTTATCGCCCACCATCACCACCGGAGCCAGCCCACAGGCACCCACGCAGCGGAGGCAGTTCAATGAGAACTTGCCATCCGGGGTGGTTTGCCCCACTTCAATCTTCAGTTTTCGCCTGAATTCATCCAGCACCTTTTCCGCTCCGCGCACGTAGCAAGCCGTTCCCATACAGATCGATATTGGGTTCTCGCCCTTGGGGATCATCGTGAAAAATGAGTAGAAGGTGACCACGCCATAAACCTTGGCAATTGGCATATTCAGCTCCCTGGCCACGATTTCCTGCACCTCGGCGGGCAGGTAACCGAAGATTCCCTGAGCCTTGTGAAGGACGTTGATCAGTTCTCCCGGGCTGTTGTTGAATTCCCGGCACACCTCGACCAGGTGTTCGACCTGGCTCTCGTGAAGTTCTATTTTTATGCTCGACATTTTGCTCGGTTTTGTGGTTATTCCTGCTCCTTGCGGATCAGGATCTTTTTCTTGCTTTTGTCAAAATAGTGGGTGTGAAGCAGATGATGGGACTTTTCGCTGAGCGGGTGACCCAGGAACTCTTCATAAAGCTTTTTAATGTCAGGGTTTTCGTGCGATTTACGTATCGGCTTCAGCGAATCTTCCAGGTAGAGGGCTTTCTGGCGGGCTACGATGATCGATGAATTACCGTGGTGAAGCGGCTGCCCGCCCCCACCGATGCAGCCCCCCGGGCAAGCCATTATCTCAATGGCGTGGAAGGTGCAGGTCCCGGCCTTGATGCTTTCGAGCAGCTGCCTGGCGTTGCCCAATCCGTGAGCAATGCCTATATTGATTGGCAAACCGTCGAAATCGATGGTTGCGTGGCGGATCCCTTCCATTCCCCGTAGCTCATCAAATGAGATGCGCTCGAGTTTTTTACCGGTATAGAGCTCATAAGCCGTTCTGACTGCTGCTTCGATCACCCCGCCGGTGGTGCCGAAAATGACCCCTGCACCCGATGATTCACCAAGCGGCTGGTCAAAGTCATTGTCCTCCAAACTATTAAAATCGATATTGGCCTGACGGATCAGCGCGGCCAACTCCCTGGTGGAGAGGGCGAAATCCACGTCGGGATTCCCATCGGTCTTGAACTCTTCTCTTTGGCACTCGTATTTCTTTGCCAGACAGGGCATTATCGAAACTACCACCAGGTCGTTCCGTTCTACCCCGATCTTTTCGGCAAAATAAGTTTTAGCCACGGCGCCGAACATCTGTTGCGGAGAGCGCGCCGTCGAGGGGATATCCCTCATCTCGGGGAAGTACTCCTCGAAGAAATTAACCCACGCCGGGCAACAGGAGGTGAGGATCGGCAGCGGCGTGCTGCGGTCGCCCTCAAGAAAACGCGTGAGCCGCGAAAGCAGCTCCGCCCCCTCCTCCATAATGGTCAGGTCGGCCGCGAAATCGGTGTCAAAAACATGATCGAAACCCAGTTGCTTCAACGCGGTAACCATCTTGCCAGTCACGAGGGTTCCGGGCTCCAGCCCGAACTCCTCCCCAAGGGCAGCCCTGACGGCCGGAGCGGTCTGGACGATCACGGTCTTTTTCGGGTTGGCCAGCATCCGGATCACCTGGTTGGTATGGTCCACCTCCGTCAGTGCGCCGGTCGGGCAGACCGCCACGCACTGGCCGCAATAGGTGCAGGTTGACTTGATCAGGTCCTGTTCAAATGCCGGTGCCACCACCGACTGGAAACCGCGGTTGATTCCAGAAAGTGCTCCAACAGTCTGAAAATCATTACACATCATTTCACAACGTCGACAAAGGATACACTTGTCAGGTTCACGGATGATCGATGGGGAGCGGTCCTCCTTGTAGTGTGACTGTTCGCCCTGATAGTGGATCTCCCGGATGCCCAGGTCCTGGGCCTGTTTCTGGAGGTCGCATTTGCCACTCTTGGCACACACCAGGCAATCAAACGGATGATCGGACAGGATCAGTTCCATCACCGTTTTCCGGGCATTGAGCACGCGCATCGTATTGGTCCTGATAGTCATCCCGTCCTGGCACTCCGTTGCGCAGGCCGGGGCCAGGTTCCTTCGTCCGGCCACCTCAACCACGCAAATCCGGCATCCACCCGGCTTGTTTTCAATATTCAGGTCCTCCAGGTGAAGGTAGCAGAGTGTGGGGATCTTAACCCCGACGGCTTGTGCAGCCTTAAGCAGGGTGGTTCCCTGGTTCACCTCAACCACCTTGTTGTCAACGGTTATCTTGATTTTATTCATAGCGAGATTGCGATTAAGAAACAAAAACTGCGTTAAACTTGCACTTTTCGAGGCAGGCGCCGCATTTGATGCAGATGGCCTTGTCGATGCGGTGAATCTCTTTCCGCTCGCCCGAGATGGCCCCCACCGGGCACACCCTCGCGCAAGCCGTGCACCCGACACAATTCTCCTCCAGGATCCAGTAGGTCATCAGGTCGCGGCACTGGCCAGCCGGGCACTTGTGCGACGTGACGTGTTCCAGGTACTCCTCGTAGAAATTATCCAGCGTGGAGAGGACCGGGTTGGGGGATGATTGACCCAGGCCGCACAGGGAGGTTTCGCGGATCACTTCGCTCAGGTTCCTGAGACGGTCGAGGTCCTCCAGTTTGCCATTCCCCTTGGTGATCAAATCCAGCATTTCGTGGAGCCGCTTGTTGCCGATCCGGCAGGGGGAGCATTTCCCGCACGACTCTTCCACCGTAAATTCCAGATAATAGCGTGCAACAGAAACCATGCAATCATCCTCATCCATCACGATCATCCCCCCCGACCCCATCATCGAGCCGCAGGCAATAAGATTATCATAATCAATCGGGATATCGAGGTGCTTCTCAGTAAGGCATCCTCCTGAGGGTCCGCCGGTCTGGATGGCCTTGAATTTTTTTCCGTTCCTGATTCCGCCTCCGATTTCATAGATGACCTCTCTCAGGGTGGTACCCATTGGCACTTCCACCAGACCGACATTGTTCACTTTCCCCGCCAGCGCGAAAACCTTGGTGCCCTTGGACTTCTCGGTTCCGATCGAACTGAACCATCCGGCTCCTTTCAGGATGATCGGAGGAATGTTGGCATAGGTTTCCACGTTATTGACGTTGGTCGGCTTGCCAAGGTAACCGGATTCCGAGGGGAAGGGTGGCTTAAAGGTCGGTTCACCGCGATGCCCTTCCATCGAGTGGATCAAGGCAGTCTCTTCACCGCATACGAATGCGCCTGCGCCATAGCGGATCTCGATGTCAAAGTTGAATCCGGCACCCAGGATGTTCACGCCCAACAGGCCGTAATCCCTTGCCTGGCGGATGGCTGTCTTCAGCCGCTCAATGGCCAGGGGATATTCAGCACGGATATAGACCAGGCCCCGATCGGCCCCCGTGCAGTATCCGTTGATGGCCATCGCCTCGATCACCGTGTGGGGGTCTCCCTCCAGGATGGAACGGTCCATGAATGCACCCGGGTCTCCCTCATCGGCATTGCAAACCACATATTTCTGGTCAGCCACGCTATCGGCCGTGATTTCCCATTTCAGACCGGTGGAAAACCCACCGCCGCCCCGGCCTCTTAAACCCGATTCCTTGATCAGGTCGATCGTCTCCTTCGGGGTCATTTCGGTCAATACTTTGCCCAATGCACCATAGGCATCACGGGCAATGGCCTCATCAATGCTTTCCGGATCGATGAAACCGCAATTTCGCAAGGCGATGCGCAACTGTTTCTTATTCTCAGTCATATTCGGGTGGTATTACTGTTCGTTGATGGTCAGGTAGGTAACCGGGATCACATCCCCCACCCGTTCACCGTTTTTGATGTATCGCTCTATGATCTCATCCGCCCTGCGGGTATCCACATAACCGAACACTACCGGCTCGGCTCCGGGTATGGTCACCTCTACGGTTGGCTCGGCATAGCAGTAGCCCATACAACCAACCTGGGT
>JAWOHI010000183.1:0-7591 GCA_046485255.1 Bacteroidales bacterium | reverse complement strand
ACGCCCTCTTGCAGCACCTGGTTCAAATCCAGGCTTTCGGGTTGGGTCATCTGGCGTTCGGCATATGCCAGCAGCTGGTTGACCAGGTAGGCGGCGCGCCCGCTGGCATCCAGCACTGTTGCCATGCGGCTGTGCAGCGGGTCGGGCGCAGGCAGCTGGCTTTGCACCAGCTTGGCATAGCCGCTTCCTCTTCCGCCAGATTGCTCTCCCTCACGTCGATCGATGATATTCGTCGAGTTCAACACCAACGTCAACATCCAGGAGGCGCTGATCGACGTGAAGGATGCCATCGACAAGGCCAAGAGCAACCTACCCGGTGACCTGATGGCCGATCCGGTGGCCAGGGATCTGGATTTCAACTCGTTCCCGATATTGAACATCAATCTCTCGGGCGAATATTCGCTTCCCGAACTGAAACGCTATGCCGACTATTTGAGCGACGCCCTCGAGCGGGTTTACCAGATCTCGCGGGTCAACATCAGTGGCGTGGATGAGCGCCGGATCCTCGTGGAGCTCGACCTGGCCCGGATGGAGGCTCTGGGAATCAGTTTCACCACCATCGAGAACATCGTCAGGATGGAGAATGTCACCCTGGCAGGCGGTGAGCTGAAGCTGGGCAACACCCGCCGGTCGGTCAGGACCATCGGCGAGTTTGAGAGCCTCGACGAACTGCGCAACATCATCATCCGGCAGGACCCCACCCATACCGTTTACCTGAGGGATGTGGCGGAGGTGACCGATGGTTTTGAGGACAAGAAGTCCTACGCCCGGCTTGATGGCAACCCGGTGGTGACGCTCGGCGTGGTGAAAAAGTCGGGCGAGAACCTGATCACCGCAGCCACAGCGGCATTCAAGATAATGGAGAGCGCCATTGATGATGGCACCTTGCCACCCGACCTGCGGGTTGATTACACCTTCGACCAGTCGAAGAACATCAAGTCGCAGCTCAGCAACCTTGAGAACAGCATCATAATGGGCGTGATCCTGGTGGTCACGGTGCTCTTCTTCTTTCTGGGGATGCGCAATGCCCTGATCGTGGGTATATCGATCCCCCTCTCGATGCTCATCACCTTCGTGTTCCTCAACCTCCAGAATTCCCAGGTCAATATGATCGTGCTTTTTTCGCTGATTTTGGCACTGGGGATGCTGGTTGACAATGCCATTGTCGTGGTGGAGAACATCACCCGCTACCGCGACCGGGGCAACAGCAGGTTTGAGGCGGCCCGGCAGGCGGTTGGGGAGATCGCCGGCCCGATCATCACCTCCACCCTCACCACCCTGGCAGCCTTCCTGCCGCTGATCTTCTGGGGAGGGATGGTCGGTGAGTTTATGAAATATATGCCCATCACCCTGATCGTGGTGCTCAGCTCCTCCCTGCTGGTGGCCCTGATCTTCGTACCCGTCTTCACCCACACCTTCGACCGCCAGGGCAAGAAAGAAGCCTCAACCCGCCGCTTTTTCATCATTGCCGGGGCGCTGGCGCTGATTACCGTTCCGCTCTATATCACTGGATCATACCTCCTTGCCAATTTACTGATGCTGGTTGTCATCCTGATGGTGGCCCACCAACTGGTGATGAAACGGGTGGCCAAATGGTTTCAGGAAGTCTTTTTAATCTGGCTGGAGAACGGCTACGACCGGATCATCCGGTACACCCTGGCCGGCAGGCGTCCGGTTTGGGTCATCCTGGGGATGGTGGGGCTCTTTATGGTCACCCTCGCCTTTTTCGGGATGCGAATGGGTGAGGTCCGGTTCTTTCCGGAGGGGGAGCCCAACAACATCAACATCGTTGCCGACCTGCCGCTGGGCACCGATATCGACGTGAGCGACTCGGTGGCCCGAATGATGGAGCAGCGCATCAAGGAGGTGATCGGCGAGGAGCGGATGCCTGTCGTGGAGTCGATGCTCACCACCGTGGGTCAGGGGGTCAGGAGATCCCAGGAGTTCGCCGTGGGAGACAGCCCGCACCGGGCAATGGTGCAGCTCTATTTCATCGACTTTGTCAAGCGTAACGGCATCAGCACAACCCGGATCACAGAAGAGCTGAGCGACGCCTTCATCGATCAGTATCCCGGTGTCGATTTCTATCTCGAGCTGGAGCAGCGCGGGCCGCCCACCGGCATTCCGATCAACATCGAGATCACCGGTAAAGATTTTGATCAGCTGCTAGCCTATTCCGATACGATCATCCGAATGATCGAATCTTCAGGAATTCAAGGAATTGAGGGTCTGAAAACCGATATCGAGCTGGGCAAGCCCGAACTGCTGGTCAGGATTGACCGCGACAAGGCGATGCGTTATGGGTTATCCACCCTGTCCATTGCCTCCACCATCCGCACCGCCCTTTTCGGGAAGGAGATCTCCGATTTCAAGGTGGGTGAGGAGGAGTTTCCGATCCAGATCCGTCTGGCCGAATCGTACCGTAACGACCTCAGCCTGTTGATGAACCAGAAGATCACCTATATGAACAGCGCCACCGGTATGATGGGGCAGATCCCGATTTCCGCCGTGGCAACCTTCGAGTACGGATCCACCTACGGATCGGTCAACCGGATCGACGTGGAGCGTGTGGTTACCGTATACTCCAATGTGGTGGCAGGGTACAACTCCACCAGCATCAATCAGCAGATCAGCACCTTGCTGGCCGACCTGCCGCTACCCGACGGGTATGTCGTCAAGCTCACCGGGGAAGCTGAAGAGACGGCTGAGACCTCAAATTTCATGTTGATTGCCCTATTGCTGGTGATGTCGCTGATGATGATCATCCTGGTGACGCAGTTCAACTCCTTCATCAAGCCGCTGATCATCCTGGCGAGCGTCTTTTTCTCGATCATCGGGGTTTTTGGCGGTCTGGCCACATTCAGGATGGATTTTGTCATAATGATGACCGGTATCGGGATCCTCTCGCTGGCTGGAGTGGTGGTCAACAATGCCATCGTGCTGGTCGACTACATCACTCTGCTCAAGAAGCGCAAGCGTGCCGAGCTCGGGCTGGAAGAGGACGATTTGTTGCCGCCGGATGTAGCGCGCGACTGCATTGAGGAGGCCGGGAAGACGAGGCTGAGGCCGGTATTGCTGACAGCGGTGACCACCATTCTCGGTCTGTTGCCGCTGGCCATCGGGCTGAACATCGATTTCGTGACGCTTTTCACCCAGTTCGATCCCAACATCTATTTCGGCGGCGACAACGCGATGTTCTGGGGCCCGCTGGCCACCACAGTGGTGTTTGGTTTGGCCTTCGCCACGATCATCACCTTGCTGGTAGTTCCGGCGATGTACCAGATCGCGGCCAGTGCGAGGGGGCGGTTCATCAGAAAAAGAGTTGTCAACTCTTAAGAGTTGTCAACTCCTTGGCAATAATCTGTAAATCAGCTAACTAGGTATTTTAGCCGATTTATAAAACATTGATTATTAGGAGCTTGGGGAGAGATGACAACTGTAATGCACTTGTCATCTCTTTCTCTTTTATGATCTAACGTATTGTAATCTAAGCACATAAAAAGCATTATGATACATAAACCGAAATCTGGCTTATTGTCAACATGCTGGTAATCTGAATGTTTTATTTTTGATTTAAAGTTGACAACTTTAAAGAGTTGACAACTCTAGAATTTTCTCCACCCTGCGAACCCCATTAGCCAGGAAAACAACATAGTATACTCCCGAGGGAATATTTAGATGGATTCTTTGAGTTCCACTACCGATATTTCCTGTAAGCATGCAGACCCCATTTTGATTATGAATCGAATAACGAGTTCCGGGAGTCGCGCCTGAGATCCAAATCGTACCCGACGAGGGATTCGGATAAACCCCTATCGGCTGAGTCTCGTCTGGACTGACAGAGGCTATCTGAAGGCTTTTTGTTGCAGCCGCCACCGTAACCCTCCGGTCGGTTGATGCTTCATACATTGACTTGAAACGACGGATTTCAAACGCGTTGTCCGATTCCTCAAAAAGTTCTTGTACCCAGCTCTCCGGGACGGTTTCATAATGGAGAAGGACCGAAATAATGGAATTTGACCCAAGTATCGATAATGGCAACCGATAAGTAACTGTTTCCCGCCCTGATCCATTCTGGTAATCAATATCCGATTCAGCCAGGCCAACTATCCTGACGGTATCGTAAACCAGATGGCGCGAACTGAAACCAATTGGCGGTATTCGGTTGTCTTTCAGAGGTTTATAAGCCTTTTCCAATACGGTTGTAACACCGTTCCTGGTGTCTCCCATCACAAACTCGTAGATCTGAACCCTGCTATCATCGCGAATAACTTCGTGATGAGGCTCATAACCATCCTCGTTTTTCCTATTGAGGGCTCCGCTTCCTGGCCGGCCTGAATGGAAAACGGTATCATTGCCGCTGATCGCCATAAACTCCAGATAGGCCCTTCGGCTTGGAAAGCCGGTGGGAAACTTGTGGCCTGCCAGATTCTCAAGAGTTACCCGAATGGTTACCGAATCCATAGAAACAAAGGTATCGTCAATCGAGAGACGCATGGTTTTTTCCGTCAGCATGATCCGGGTCCGTTCGATGGTCTGATCCAGAAAAGCCGCTCCCGATACCAGTCCCAGGTCCGCATGGTTCTGCTTTAACAAATTCAACATAAATAGATTGCCGCCTGTAAAATCGTGCCTTCCGAAGGGTTGGCGGCCTGCAATAAAGGGCGGCAAACTGCTGATCTTTATCGATTCATCGATCCGGGGCATGTGGCACGCCTGGCAGGTGATGGTATCCCTGGCATATACCGAGTTCTGCCACTCATGGTATAATGCCTGTTCAACAAAGGTTTCTCCGGTCAATTCACCCTTGTCATCTACGGAATTGGTCAGCAAGGTGTGGCAAACCCCACACAGACGCGCATCGTTAATGCCGGAAGAATAAACCGGTTTATAACCCGAATTCACCATCATCGGGTTGATCAGGGGTGAAAGGTAGGGCCCGTAAGCCTCTTTAGTCCTGTTGATACCAAACTGGCCGGAAAAGCCCGGTGAACCGACATCGTCGATTTGGTGGCAAACCGTGCAGGATATGCCATCGCGGCCGATCGGGTCACTAGTCAGCGTAGCAAGGGTATAGAGGCTACCCCCTGTCATCAACGCATCAACCATTCCCATTGGGGCGTGACACCGCGTACAAACGTTCTCGAGCTCCTCCTGGTGACGGGGATTTTCCAGCCCCTCGTGCCGGACCTTGGCCAACCAGAACGGATCTTTTGATGAATTGGCTATCATGGCACTGCGCCACAAAGAAACCGGTGAAACATCATTTCCTGCGACATCACGCATGGCGGTGGCACTTTGATTATGGCAGAGGACGCACTTGCCTGAGGTTGAAAACCAGGTGTTGGAATGATCTGGAAGCACACCATTCAGGATCCCAAAACCGGTAAGGCTAACCATAAATATCACAGCCGGTAATATGACCTTATGCTTAATTTTCATAAAATTTGGGCTATTACTAATCGATTAGAAACCATCCTTTGCCAAAACTTGCGCTCACCACCTTGCCACTGTATTAGTAAAGTAATGGAATTAAATAAATTAAACCTGAAAACTAACAACAACCCATGATTCATAGAACGTTCTATCTTCTTATCCTGATCCTGGGTTTCAGCCTAACCGCTGGGACAACCACACGTGAACCTTTTACTCATTCACGGTGGATCACCAGTCCATTGGCGGGACCATCGCATGACTCGCTTCGTTTTGAGGAACAATCGACGTCCCTTTTCAAAAAGTGTTTTCCCCTGGATGAAAAGCCCCACCACGCCACCCTTTACATCACTGCCGCCGGCTATTATGCTGTACAGGTGAACGGCCATCTTCTGCCCCAATACCGGTTGGATCCGGCCTGGACCGATTTCTCAAAGCGGGTTTATTACCGGTCCGTGGATATTGCCCAATACCTGGTCAAAGGCCAAAATACCGTCGTTGTTGAAGTGGCGCCGGGCTTTTATGATCCCCTGCCGCTGAAAATGTGGGGGCACCTCAACCTGAGGGAGCATCTGCCAACCGGCCCCCCATCGTTCATCGCAGCCCTGTACTGCTCATCACAAAAGACTGACACCCTGATAACCAGCGATTCGAGCTGGTCGTTCCGGAAAGGAGCCGTTTTCAAATCCAGTGTTTACCTAGGTGAGTGGGTCGACCGGCGCCGGATCGATTCTGCCTGGATGACTTCTGGCAGGCAGGCACCGGACGAGCTAAAGGCCAGGACTTGGGATGGTCCCGGAGGAGCCCTTGAACCGGCTGAGTTTCCAGCGGTCCAAATAACACAAACCCTTCAGCCCAAAGAGATCTGGAAAATATCAGAAAACAGGTGGATCCTGGATTTCGGCACCAACCTCACCGGAGCGGTGCGCTTCAATGGGCCGACAAATCCTGGCGATACGCTGATATTCAGGTATGGCGAGCGGATTTATCCCGATAGCACCCTGAATGCGATGACTGCAGCAGCCGGCCAGATCAAGCGGGCCGGGGTCGGGGGTAAAGGCGCTCCTGCCGTGGCCGAGCAGGTGGACGGGGTTATTTCGGAGGGAGGCCTGATCCTCTTTGAACCCTGGTTTACCTACCACGTCTTCCGGTATGTTGAAGTTGCAGGGTTGAGCTTTAACCCTGATCCTAAATGGTTTACGGCATTGCACTTGCATACGGCCGTCAATCCTGCCGGCCATTTCGAAAGCGACAAGCCCTGGCTGGGTGACCTTCAGCAGATGATCACACAAACCTTTACCTCAAACCTGGTAGGGGTGCAGTCGGATTGCCCGGCACGCGAGAAGTTCGGATACGGCGGCGACCTGAACGCCACGGCCGAGTCCTACCTCTATTTCTTCGACATGAGGGAATTTTACCGCAAGACGCTCTTCGACTGGCAAGATGCGATGAAGGATGACCGGTTCGTCGATACGGCACCTTTTGTGGGCATCCAGTATTGCGGCCTCTCCTGGGAGTCAGCCTTCCTGTTGATACAGGAGAAACTGTTTGAATTTTACCGCGATACCGCACTCGTTCAGGAATGGTATGAGGAGAATCTCCGCTGGATCGAAAAAGTGGAACGGCTGCACCCGGATGGCTGGATCACCGCCGGGCTCAGTGATCACGAGAGCCTGAAGCCGGTTCCGGCCGAATTGATACAGAACACCCATCTTTTTGCCGTTTACCGCACGATGGAAACGATGGCCACAGTGATGGCCGATGATCGCAAAATCTTGGAATTCAAGAAAAAAACACAGGATATCAGAAATAGGCTGGTCGACTCCTTATGGCTCGATCCCGCACGCACGGTTCAGAACCCCCAAACCTGGTATGCCGCCCTCCTGTATTATGACCTGCTGAACCCGGCGCAGGCCGCACAGGCGGTCGACAGCCTGGTAAAGGGGGTGAGGGAGGCTGGGGGAGGTTTGACAACAGGGATTTTTGGTACGCAGTATATCCTGGAGGCGCTCTCCAAATATGGCCATTTTGATCTCGCCTATCAAATCGTTAAAAGGGAGGAGTTCCCCGGCTGGAGATTTATGATGAACCGGGGTGCAACCACCCTTTGGGAAACGTGGAAGGAGAGCGACAACACCTTCTCCCAAAATCATCCCAT
>JAWOHI010000177.1:0-22104 GCA_046485255.1 Bacteroidales bacterium | reverse complement strand
ATCAAATATTTGCAGCTGATGCCAAGGTGAACCTCGATGACAATGCCCTGTACCGGCACCCGGAGTATGCGGCAATGCGCGACCTGCACGAGGAGGACCCGACGGAAGTGGAGGCGTCGGCCTACAACCTGAACTTCATCAAGCTGGATGGCAATGTCGGCTGTATGGTCAACGGTGCCGGTCTGGCGATGGCCACGATGGATATGATCAAGCTTTCCGGCGGTCATCCGGCCAACTTCCTGGATGTCGGCGGAACCGCCAGTCCGGAGACGGTAGAGGCCGGATTCCGCATCATTCTGAAGGATCCCAACGTGAAGGCCATCCTGATCAACATTTTCGGCGGGATCGTCCGGTGCGACCGGGTGGCCCAGGGGGTTGTCGATGCATACAACCTGATTGGAACCATACCGGTGCCTGTCATTGTCAGGCTCCAGGGAACCAACGCCCGGGAGGGCAAGGAACTCATCGACCAATCCGGATTGAAGGTCTCGTCGGCCATCACCCTGGAGGAGGCCGCCGAGCTGGTCAAGCACGCGGTTAATTGATCGAACCCGCTGGCACGAAAATTGCCAGCTTCCGGACATGAGGTGCATCCTAACCATTACCCTGAGTCTTCTGCTGTCCGGTATTCTGAACGCCCAGGTGCCGGTCAGGCTGCATAAGGACACGCTGGTTGGAACCCAGGTGGTGGATGGCGACACTATGCCCCACATCAACCTCGCTGAAATAGCCATCCTCCCTCCTAGGGTATTCAAGAATCGTTTTGAAGAGCGCCAGTATTGGAGGCTGGTTTACAACCTGAAAAAAGTCTTTCCCTATGCCAAGCTGGTTTCGGCGACGGTAAAGGATGTGGACGACCACCTCGCTGCGATGCGCAGCGACAAGGAGCGGAGGCTGTATATCCGGACCATGGAGCAATCCTTGTGGAAAAAGCACGAAATGGATATGCGCAATATGACCATCACCCAGGGAAAGCTCCTGTTCAAGCTGATCGACCGCGAGACAACCAATACCACCTATTTCTGGATTGAATCTTACAGGGGCTCGGTTAGCGCCTTTTTTTGGCAGGGGATGGCACGCTTGTTCGGTACCAACCTGAAATCGCAGTATGACCCCAACGGCGAGGATAAGCTGATCGAGGAGATCGTATCGTATATCGAGAAGGGGTATATCTAAGGCCCTGCCAGCTTCCTCAGATCATCCGGATCAGTTCCCTGACGGCCAGGTCCGCCCCTGCGGCTATGTCCACCAGGTTGGAATCCAGCATATAGCAGGGGGTGGTGACGATCCTGTTCCCTTGATCCACGACCACTTCCCGCAGGCCCGTCGACTGGTGACGTCCTCCCATGGCGGTGATCCCTCCTGCTGTTCCCGCATCCTGGCCAATGGTGACCAGAACACCCGGAATCAATCGGGCGAGGATAACCGGAGCAATGCAGAGGGCCCCGATGGGCTTGCCAGACTGGTGCATACCAAGGATGGCTGCTTCCACGTCCGGATCAACCCGGCAATCGGGCCCATCGAAAGCAAAGGAACAGAGGTTCTTGGCAACCCCAAAGCCGCCCGGTAAGATCAGCACGTCGAACTCTGCCGGTTTGAACTCGCCCAGCGGGCTGATGTTGCCTCGTGCGATCCTGGCCGACTCAACCAGCACGCTCCTGGTTTCCCCGGTCGGTTGGCCGGTTAAATGGTTAACTACGTGATGCTGAGCTATTTCAGGGGCAAATATCTCAAAATCCCCACCATTATTCTGGATGGCATAGAGGGTCAAGACCGCCTCGTGAATTTCGGCGCCATCATAAACGCCGCACCCTGCAAGGACTACGGCAAATTTTGGATTGGTTTTCATTCCATTTGATCGTTGATGACCAAATGTAAGAAATGAAATTGAATTCTCTACTTCCCGCTGGCTTTCAGGATGGTCTTTATGGTATAGATGAGGATCTTCATATCGACTACCAGCGACATATTCTCGATGTACAGAATATCATATTTAAGCCGCTCGATCATTTCATCCACGTTGGAAGCATAACCGAATTTGACCTGCCCCCAGCTGGTGATGCCGGGCCTGACTTTCTGCAAATGGTTGAAATGGGGTGCTTTCTTAACTATCTGGTCGATGAAGTGCTGCCTCTCGGGCCGGGGACCAACCAGCGACATATCACCTATGAGCACATTATAGAATTGCGGCAGTTCATCCATCCGGGTTTTCCTCAAGAACTTCCCAAAAGGGGTGATCCGGCTGTCGTTTTGACTCGAGAGGGCCGGCCCGTCTTTCTCCGCATCCCGGAACATCGACCGGAACTTGTAGATCAGGAAAGGCTTGCCGTAACGGCCGATCCGTTCGTGACTGTAAAAAACCGGTCCGGGGCTGGACATCTTAACTCCAATGGCCAGGACCAGGTACACCGGCAATAGCAGCACCAGGGCTACCAGGGAAACGGCCACATCCATTATCCTTTTCAGGTTATGTTCCCAGGCGGGCATCAGATCGTGGCTGATCTGAATCAGGGGTGTACCGATTATGGAGGTCATCTTCACCATTCCGGTAAGGATATCGTACATATCGGGAATGACCTTGATGGTCACATCCCGGTATTCCAGTTTGCTGATGATTCTTTTCAGCAGGTCGTGCTCCGGTTTTTCAATGGCGATGATCACCTCCTCCACCTTGCTTGCCGAGAGGATCCCTTTCAGATCGTGCAGGTTGCCGAGGTGTGGCAAGTGCTTTTCCATCAGATACTTGTCCTGACCGCTGACATTGAGAAAGCCGATGAAACGGTTACCTGTCGAACGGGGTTGGCTTTCCATCTCCAGGAAAAGCTCCTCAGCCTGTTTGCCCGAGCCAATCAGGAGCGTCGGGAAACCGTAAATCCGGTTGTGGATCCGGTGGGCGGCATTGGTGGTGAATATTAACCTGGGTATATAAGTTAGGAAAAACTGCAGCAGAAAAATGACCAGGAAGGAGAGGTAATAATTGGTGTACGTCTTAACCGTATCATCCAGGATCAGCGCGAAGAAGATCACCAGGGCCCCGAAGAATGAAGTGGCGATGGTTTGTCCGAGTTCGCTGAGCCGCGATTTTCGGAAAAGATCCTTGTAATATCCCGTGATGTAGTACAATAATAGCCAGAGAAGAGGCAGGAGGAGCAGCCCCAGAAAAAAGGCAGTATCAAACTCGACCGGAACCGGATAGCCAAATTTCTTGGATTCGATATAGACTTTTCGAAATACAAAAAAGAGGGTCCAGGCCAGTGCCGCAGAAAGGAGGTCGGCCGTGACGTATTTGACAAGCTGCCTTTTCCGGTTCATTAAAAGTGGATCAGTTTGACGTTGTCAAGAATGATATGTTGCGTGCCTGTCCGGGTGGTGTCATACTCCGCCCTGAAACCGATCCTGAAAGCCTCGGCGTTGTTATTGTAGGCCACTGTCGTGTGAAGGTCGGCATAGAAACGCTTCCAATTGCTGTTTTCCCTGACAACCAGCAGGCTGTTCCAAACGGCTGCCCCATCTTCCATCACGTACATTCCCAGCTCGAACTCCACATCATTGATGTAGTCGAACTCGAGAAGTATCGTGGCAGAGTTGCGTGGCAGGACGAAATCTTTCGGGCCGGTTGCTTCGAAGTAACGGTTGTTGTCATCCAGGTATATCGCTCCCGAGTACCTGCCTGTCCTGACGATCGATGTCTGATTCCTGATGGTGGTATCCGAATACTGGGAGTAAATGAACGATACCCCAGCATCCTCGAAATCTTCCATCCAGGGGAATTGGCACTCATCTTTGTAGGTAGTGATTGGATTGATCGTGATTATTTCTCCCTCCGCCAGGTTGACTGAATCGCGGTAGGGCTTGAAAAAGGGGTATTCAACCCGGGATCCGGCTATTCCGTTTAATCGAATGCCCGGACGAATGAATACCTCTTGCTTTCCGGTGCTCAGACAAGGTACCGTAAAGGGCATTTCAAAAATCCCGAGCAATGAGTTTTCCACGGTGAGGAACACGTTGGATATCTGATGCGTAGCGGCTCCCCTGTCAAAGTCGTCCACCCTGACCAGCATAGTGTCGATTTTAATATAGGTCGGAATCTTTTCCGGGGGATTGATCAGATCGCAGGAAAACAATAAGCTGCATACAACCAATAGCGGCAGGATCATCCTGAACTTATGCATATCTTTATTTTCTGATTTCAGAGCATTCAAAGTTAATAGAAAAGAGAAGATGGAGGACAGTTTTCTTCATCAGGGGCTGAGGCGTAAACTGGTTGAGCAGGTCAGGAGCAAGGGAATCCGCAATGAAGCGGTCCTGTCCGCCCTGATGCGGGTGCCAAGGCACCTCTTTATGGACTCCGGATTCCTGAAGTTCGCATATTCCGACAAAGCATTCCCAATCGCATCGGGGCAGACGATTTCACAGCCTTTTACGGTGGCTTTTCAGACTGAGCTGCTCGAAGTCGGGGAGCACGACAAGGTCCTGGAAGTGGGTACGGGATCGGGATACCAGGCGGCGGTCCTGGCCGAGCTCGGGGCGCGGGTTTTTACGGTTGAACGCATACGTAACCTCTCCCAATCAGCCCAGATCCTCTTAAGGGAGTTGGGTTACCCGGTTAAGTTCTTCGTCGCCGACGGCAACCTGGGACTTCCGGCTTTTGCGCCGTACGACCGGATCCTGGTCACGGCCGGAGCCAGGGAGCTCCCGGAGCCGTTGAAGTATCAACTCGCACCGGGCGGGATCATGGTGGTCCCGGTGGGTCCGGCTGATTGCCAGACAATGACACGCTGCATCAGGACGGGAGACGACTCGTTCGAGGTGACCACACACGGGAGCTTTGTTTTTGTTCCGATGAAAGAGAAGATTGAAGATTAACGATCATAGACAGGTAGGAGGAATGGGGAAGGTTTTCCTGTTGGTTCTTGTGGGGTTTTTCAGTGGTTGGTTGACCTTGGCGGGGCAGGTTGCGACGCTGAGAACATCCTTCCATGTTTTTCTCAACCGGGATGGATTGGAAAATTTTCACCCGGATTCGATCTCGCACCGGGAATTTTTAGCGGAGGTAGCCGGATGGGTCAACCACAAGCTGGGCCACCTGGATACCCTGCGTCCTGCCGTGCCTTCCCCCTTCATCCCCGATGCCCTGGTCAGGATACGGGTCGATACCATTTATTTCATTGCTGATCAGCGGGCCTGGGACGCATCGTTTGATGTGGAGGCTCCTTACATCAGGGAGCGGTATGTCGACAACAACAAGCAACTGGATTACCGGCAGAAGTACCAGACCCTGCCTGTATTCATCGCTGGAAACCATCCGGTAGCCGGTGGGCACTCGATGGGTATCGGCACAAAATGGTACATCGCGGTGAGGGGCTATTATCATCAGTACCTCTCGTTACCACGGGCAGAGGCTGTGGAGGAGTGTGCCAAGAACCTGATTCACGAGTTGGGGCACTGCCTGGGCCTGCTCCACAATTTCAGGGGAGGGCCCCACGGCGAGCAGTGTGATTTCTGCGAGGATAACGGTTGTCCGGAGGAGGGGACTTCCAATAACATAATGGACTATTGGCCCGGGTTCGGCCACGCCCTTTCCGGGTGCCAGTTCGATATCATCCAGTCCCACATCCGGGGAGAGCGGGGGGATATCTCGGAGGTGGTCATCAATGATAGCTGCTTCCTGCTGCCTGGCTCCGGGATCGCCGTTCCGGCCGGCAGCAGCCTGGTGATCGCCGACACTACTTACGCACACGGCGATTGCATTGTCGGAGAGGGCGGAACATTGCGTGTCACCGGCTACCTCTCGGTTCCAATGGGCTGTTCCCTGCACCTGGAGCCTGGAGCCACGCTTGAGATTGATGGAGGAGCCATCGGGAACCTGTGTGGCGAGCTCTGGGCAGGGATCCGCATCGGACCTCAGCCGGCCGGCCGGCTGACCGAGGTAGCCCTGGTCAATGGCGGTGCCCTGATTAATGCCAGTACGGCCCTGCTGGTGGGGGGAAGGGCAAACATCCAACTGGAGGAGGCCCGCTTTCTCAATTGCGTTTATGGCATTGTGGTGGATGAGAACCTGGTTAACGAATTGTTGATCGACCGGTGTCACTTCCTCATTGACAGCAGGATTAACCAATACGAGGAGGGTGCCGCGCCGGGTGGTTTCGTAGATTTCAAGGGAGGGAGCCTGGTCACCGTTCAATCCTCCCGCTTTGCCAATGAAAAGGGTACTTTCCTTTTTGATGCCGATCACACCGGAACCGGCTTGACCATCAACCAGGCGAGCCTGGTTGTCAGGAACAGCGAATTTCTTAATCTGTCGCGGGCTGTCCAGGTTGCCGGGACCTTCCCGTGGCAGCGAATCCGGATGACAGGAAACGATTTTACCCATAACCGCTGTGCCATCCACGCATACAGTCAGGGGATTATGGTTGTTGACTCCAATAATTTCACTCTCCAGCGCTTCAACGAGCGCACCACTTTTGGCATCCTGCTGGAACAGCCTGAACGGGTCGTCGTTGCAGGGAATCAAATGACCTCGCAATTTGGCGGGGGCAGTATGGCCGGAATCGTGTTGCGCCGGCCTGCCGCCCGCTCAGCACTGATCGCCAGGAACATTTTTGAGCGGTTGCCGGTCGGCATCGTGGTCGATCAGCCACCGCCGGTTGATTCATTGCTCTTGAAACTGGCTGTTGACCAGCAGTTCCATTATGAGGAGCTAATGGCTGGCCCACAGTTTCCCGAAAATCGCTTTGAGGAGGTGCCCCTGGCGCTAGCCATCCTGGACGGGGCAGCCGGTACCACGATCGGACTTCCCGCGGAAAGCCCGGTCAGGGTCTCGAACCCGCTCCAGAGGCCGGTCGGCGGCTTCACCTGGCTTAACCATCAGATGCCACTGGGGGCTGTTGACGTGCCCGGAACAATGGCCCCTGTGATCGGTCACGGCTTTTATCAATTTATTAACTATTTGAATATCAATAAAAAAGATAGCTTTTATCATTTTCTGTCCGATGTCGCGGATTCCTCCCGGAACCAGGAAGCCGCATCCCGGGTGGTAGGGGATTACCTCCTGGATTATCACCGGTTCTGGAGAGATGTTTTACCTGGTGAGGGTCGGGATATTTTTAAGCTTCTAGTGCAGTTGGAGCGGACTCCAGCCATACTGCGATCGGGTTACCTGGCTCCTTTTGGTGTCCATTTCCGGGTGGAGGAGGAAGATTGGCTCCGTGGTCTGCTCGCGGGAATGGCTGGCACGTTTACCCAGGCCGACTCGCTTCTTGCCTGGTTGGCCGTGGAACAGTCTGAAGCGAATGCCAGGGCGTGGGTGACAGAAGTCATTGAAAATCAAGAAGAAAAGAGGGGTAAAGCCTTGCAGGGAGCGGCCGATTTGCCACCCCTGGCTGATCTCCCGGCCTTAACCCCTTTTCGCATTGCCGTTGATGCGAATGTGCCGGGCGGGACTCCTGCGTTCCGTCTCTGGCCTGTGCCGGCCTTTGATCAGGTTTACATTCACCCGACGGGTCACCACCGACCGGGTCCGGAGTGGCAGTGGAGCCTGCTTGGCCCGGCGGGGCAGGTGATCAGGATCGGGCGTGTCGATGATTGGACCAATCTCCGGGTGCCGGTTGGGGACCTGCCCGACGGAACCTACTTCATCCGGATGACCAACGGCGCAACCGATCTGGGCACCCGGGCGTTTATCAAGGCCAGAAACAACTAAATCAATTATGATTAAACTCAAGCAATTCGTATTCAATCCATTACAGGTCAATACCTGGCTCCTTCACGATGAAGGCGGGAATGGTGTGCTTATCGATGCCGCCTTCAGCACCCCCGGGGAACAGCAGCTGCTTGATGATTACATCAGGAAGCACCGGATCACCCTTCGCTATCTGCTCAACACCCACGGTCATTTCGATCATCTGCTGGGCACGGCCGCGGCTAAGCGGGCATATGGCCCTCTTTTCCTGATCCATCGTGACGATCTGCCGCTGCTTGAAACGGCGGCTGGTCAGGCCGCCTTCTTCGGGTTCACGATCGATGGGGCCATTCCGCCGCCGGACGGATTTCTCGAGCCGGGGACGTGGTTGCAAACGGGTGAGATCCGCCTCCAGGTTTTGGCGGTTCCGGGTCACTCCAGGGGGGGCGTCGCCTTCCACGAAACGGCCAATGGATGGCTTTTCACCGGTGACAGCCTGTTTGCCGGGGGGATAGGAAGAACGGACCTTCCCGGGGGCGATTATGACACGCTGATGGCCAGCATCCGGAGCCGGATGCTGGTACTTGATCCCGCAACGGAGGTGTTCCCCGGTCACGGCCCGACCAGCACGATCGGCTCGGAAATCCTGGGAAATCCATTCCTGGCAGGCTGATTGTCAGTCGGTTGATCTGGCATTGCCCATTCCTGGCCAAAGCTGTCTAAAATCATTCTTCTTGTTAACTTTGCTGAATTACTTTGTCAATTACCAAATCCAACTTTATGATTACTGATCGCTTCATTTACAGGCACATTGGCCCCAGGTCGCACGAAATAGACGAGATGCTGGCCGTTGTCGGGTCCTCCTCAATGGAAGAGTTTATCTCCAGTGTGGTCCCTTCGTCCATCCGGCTCAATGGAGAGCTTGACCTCCCACCAGCGTTGACTGAGCAAGAGTACTTTGTCAGGCTGCGTGAGGCGGGTTCCAGGAATCTCCAGTTCCGTACCCTGATCGGAATGGGTTACTATGGCACTGTATTGCCGGCGGTCATCAAGAGGAACGTGCTTGAAAACCCCTCCTGGTACACCTCCTACACCCCGTATCAGGCTGAGATATCGCAAGGCCGCCTGGAGGCACTGCTGAATTTCCAGACGATGATCGTTGAGCTCACCGGCCTGCCCCTGGCCAATGCATCCCTGCTGGATGAAGGGACAGCTGCTGCAGAGGCAATGATAATGATGCATACGATGCGATCGAAGGAGTTGATCAACCGTGGGGCGAATGTCTTATGGGTTGACACGAATATTTTTCCCCAGACGCTGGAGGTGATACGGACCAGGGCGTTTCCGCTCGACATTGAAGTTGAGGTAGTTAACGTTTTGGGTTGCGGGATTCCCGAAAATGTTTTCGGAATCATTGCCCAATATCCTGCAGGCGATGGCAAGGTGTTGAATTTCCGTCGCACCGTCGAACGGATCCACGAGCTGGGCGGCCAGTTCACGGCGGTTAGCGACCTGATGTCGCTGGTCCTTTTGACTGCACCGGGCGAGTGGGGGGCCGATATCGCGGTGGGAACCACCCAGCGGTTCGGAGTCCCGATGGGATATGGGGGGCCGCACGCCGCATTTTTTGCTACCCGCGAGGAGTGCAAGCGTTTCATTCCGGGCAGGATCATCGGCGTATCCGTCGATTCGCACGGCAACCAGGCGCTCCGGATGGCTCTTCAGACCCGGGAGCAGCACATCAAGCGTGAGAAGGCGACCTCCAATATTTGCACTGCACAGGCTCTGCTGGCCACGATGGCGGGAATGTATGCCATTTACCACGGTCCGGACGGGCTGCTGGAGATCGCAGGGAAAATACACCGGGCTGCTCATACCATTGAGTTGGAAGTCAGTCAGTACGGATATATACAGGAAAACAAGGACTACTTTGACACCCTGAGGATCGTATTGCCAGAGGCCGTCTCCCTCGAACGCTTTAGGGAGGTGGCGCTTCGTAATAAGTTTAATTTCAGGTATTTTAATGATGAGACCATCGGGCTGTCGACTGATGAACTGACCGATGAAGCGGAGGTTAACCGGATTCTATCCATTTTCGCCGAGGCGGCGGGCAAGGAGTTCAAACCGGTGGCAGCACTGGTTGATTCGGCCGGTTTTGAGCCGGAGTTCGCCAGACAGACTGATTTTATGAATGAGAGGTGTTTCAATCGTTACCAGTCGGAAACGGAGATGATGCGTTACATCAAGAAGCTTGAGAGGCGCGACATATCGCTTACCCAATCGATGATTCCGTTGGGCTCCTGTACGATGAAGCTCAATCCGGCCAATTCGATGTTTGCCTTGAGCTGGCCTGAGTTCGCGGATATTCATCCCTTTGTCCCGGTTGAGCAAGCCCAGGGCTACCAGCAAGTAATTGATGAATTAGGTGCAGCCCTCTGTGAGATAACCGGCTTCAGCGCCATATCTTTCCAGCCCAATTCGGGCGCATCGGGCGAGTATGCCGGCCTTTCGGTCATCAGCCGCTACCATCAGTCGCGGGATGAAGGGCACCGGAATGTGGTGCTGATACCTGCCTCGGCGCACGGCACCAATCCGGCCAGCGCAGTGATGGCAGGCGGGCGTGTGGTGGTGGTCAAGTGTGATGAAAATGGCAATGTGGACTTGAACGACCTCAGGGCGAAGGCCTTGGAGCACGCGGCGAACCTTTCCGCCTTTATGGTGACCTATCCCTCCACGCACGGGGTGTTTGAGACCGGGATCCGTGAGATGGCTGAGATCATTCACGGGCACGGGGGGCTGGTTTATATGGACGGAGCCAATATGAACGCCCAGGTTGGATTGACAAAGCCTGCCCTCATTGGGGCGGACGTCTGCCACCTGAACCTGCACAAGACCTTTGGAATACCCCACGGCGGAGGCGGCCCGGGTGCCGGTCCGATCGGTGTTGCCGTCCATTTGGTTGATTTTCTCCCGACCCATCCGGTGGTTCCCGTAGGTGGGACCCAGGGAGGAGTGATCGCCTCGGCGCCATACGGGAGCGCCCTGATTCTCACCATCTCCCACGCTTATGTCCAGATGCTGGGCCCTGAAGGCCTGACCGAAGCGACCAGGATTGCCATTCTTAATGCCAATTACCTGGCTACCTGCCTGAAGGATTATTTCAAGGTGCTCTATTCCGGTGCGAATGGCCGGGTGGCCCACGAGTGCATACTCGACTGCCGCGACCTGAAGCAGCGGACTGGAATTGAAACTTCCGACATTGCCCGGCGGCTTATGGATTACGGTTTCCACGCCCCAACTCTCTCGTTCCCGGTTCACGAGACCCTGATGGTTGAACCGACCGAGAGCGAATCAAAGCAGGAACTCGACCGTTTCATCGAATCACTGATTTCCATCCATTTTGAGATCAGCGATGTGGAAATGGGCCTGACCGACCGCGACAATAACGTACTCAAGAATGCGCCCCACACGGCCGCACATATTGGGGACGACACCTGGAGTCACCCATACGGCAGGCAAAAGGCCGCTTTCCCGCTGCCCTGGATCAGGGAGAACAAGTTCTGGCCCTACGTAGGCAAGATCGACAATGCCTTTGGCGACCGCAACCTGGTTTGCAGTTGCAAGGGGCTGGATGAGTATTGATCTTCGCGCCCTGCCTGCAGAATCCTCTTGGTTACTCCTTGGTCAGGTCGATCTGGAACAGCCACTCAGTTGACGGGTGGCACGGGCAATAGTAAAACCTGATTCCGCCGGAGATGAGTAGGTCATAGCGAAACACCCGCGTGGCCTCCTCTGGTCGCCATTCGTCATTGATCCAACGGTGGGTCTGCTGAAGCACGATGTTGCACGCGGCCCGGGCGTTGGGGTCAAAGGTTCCTTTCATTGAGGTCGACTTCAGGTCTTTGGTGACGACATCCATCAATTCAAGGGTCAGGTTCCCCTCTGCTTCCATAATCAGTTCAACGTCAACCAGCCCGATCCCGTTGATGGAGATCGGTCCGCCGTTCCAGATCCCGATAAAGGGGGCCGGGTCGCACACAACCGTGACGGTGAACACCTTGGTGGTGCCATCCTCGGCGGTGACTGTATAAGTCACGGGTGAAGAGAAGTCGGTTACGATCCCTGATGCAGGGCTGATACTGGCCCTTGGGGAGATTTCGATCGTAGGAATCAGGAGGGAGAGGTTGGTCGCGAATGTCACGTGGGCTGACACGTCCGTTCCCGAGATGACCGCAACCGCATTTTTCTCAAGATCCTCATTTTTGCTGGCCTCAAAAATCAGGGCAAGGATCTCTTTCTTACTGGACAATTCCTCCTTCTTGCACGAAGACAGGAAGACAGCTCCCGGAATGAGGAGCAGGGCCAGAAACAATTGTTTTCTAACCATGGCTAAAAAAGTTTTGGTGGTAACTACCGCGTCATGGCATCCGTGATCAGGATGCTGAAAAGCTTGTCAAGGCTAAATCCGGCAATGGAGGCCTGTTTGGGGATGATGCTATGGACGCTCATCCCGGGGACGGTATTGACTTCCAGAAACCACGGTTGACCTTCCACCAGGATATAATCCATCCTCACCACACCTCGACAGTCCAATACGTCATAAATGAATGATGATAGGTCCTGAACGGACCGGGCGGTTTCGGTCGGAATCCGGGCGGGGGTTATCTCATCGGACATTCCGGCTGTGTACTTGGCTTCGTAATCGAAAAACGAGTTCTTACTGACAATTTCAGTGATCGGGAAGACTTGGCAATCGGTGCCGGTCTTGAACAGGCCGCAGGTGACCTCGGTACCGGAAAGGTAACCCTCTACGATCACCTCGCGGTCCTCCTGGAAGGCCCGGTCAAGGGCCGGCATCATTTCGTCAGGTTGTGTGACCCTGGATGTTCCGCAACTGGAACCCCCATTATTGGGCTTGACGAAACAGGGCAAATGAATCAGGTCGATTATCTTTTCAGCATCAACTGCCTGTCCCTGACGGATCAGGAGGGAATCAGCCACCCGGACCCCCAATTGCCGGAGAAACTGGTTGCAGTGATACTTGCTGAATGTGAGACTGCTGCAAAAAGAGCGACATCCGGTATAGGGCATGCCGATCAGCTCAAAATAGGCGGGAAGCACCCCGTTTTCACCCGGCCGGCCGTGAATTGAATTGATGACCGCATCAAACCGCCTGGTCACCCCGTTTGGCTTCCAGGTGAAATCGTGCCGGTCGATCGGCCAGAAACCTCCATCGGCCTCCATCACCCTCCATTCCAACCCCGAAATCTCCACAATTCGCGCTTCATAACGGCTTAAATCGAGGCTGGCCAGGATGTTTTCGGCGCTCTTAAGGGAAATTTCATTTTCCGATGAATCCCCTCCGGCCACAATGGCTATATTTAAACGCTTGTCTATCAATTTCTTGAAAAATCAGGATAGAATGACCGCTTTCATTCTAAGTTAAGAAATAAAATCTGAATAAAAACAGGGAATCCTAGATTTCATTAGTCCTGCCACTCAAATATTTCCGCCATTTGGCAATAGCTTCGGCCATATCGTCCGGGAGGTTGGAATCAAAAAACATCCATTGACCAGTTTCGGGATGATGGAAGCCCAGCTCCTTGGCGTGGAGCGCCTGGCGCGGGAGAATCCGGAAGCAATTCTCGACGAATTGCTTGTATTTGGAGAATGTGGTTCCCTTAAGGATCTCATTGCCACCATAATCGGCATCATTGAACAAGGGGTGGCCGATGTACTTCATATGGGCTCGTATCTGGTGGGTCCGACCTGTTTCCAACCTGCATTCAATCAGGGAGATGTAACCGAGGTCCTCCAGGACCCGGTAATGGGTGACGGCGTGCTTACCCTGTGACCCGTCGGGAAAAACGTGCATTGTCTGCCTGTTTTTCGGATTTCTTCCGATATGGCCTTCTATGGTTCCGGCCGGCTCTTTCGGTAATCCCCAAACCAGCGCCTGGTAAAGCCGGTGGGATGTTTTTTCGAGAAACTGCCTGCCCAGATGGCTTTTAGCCTTTTCGCTCTTGGCTGCGACCAGCAGTCCCGATGTGTCCTTGTCGATCCGGTGAACCAGGCCGGCCCGGCTATCCTCCTGCGAAAACATATCAAGGTCGCGATATCTCCAGGCCAGGGCGTGTACCAGGGTGCCGGTGTAGTTGCCGTGGGCGGGATGAACCACCATCCCGGCCTTTTTGTTGACCACCAGAAGCGAATCATCTTCATAAATCACCTCCAGCGGGATATCCTCAGGCACCAGACTGAACTCCTTGCGGGGATAGGAGAGCAGGATCAGCACCACATCCCCCGGCTTGATCTTGTAGTTGGCCTTTACCTGCTTGTCATTGACCAGGATACACCCGGCATCCGCCGCCGCCTTGATCTTGGTCCGGGACGTGTCCTGGAGCCGGTGAAGCAGGAACTTGTCGATCCTCAACAGGCTCTGTCCGGGATCGGCCACAAAGCGGAAATGTTCAAACAGCTCGCTCTGTTCCTCAATCTCATCCAGGTGAAGCCACATCTTATTGCTCATCGAATAGCACCACTTTTTCCTGGAGAAGGATCCGTGACCCATCGCTGACCCGGACGAGGTACAAGCCTCGGGGCAGGTTTGCCAGGCTCAATTGCCTCGTTTCGCCCCTGGATTCGACCATCAGCCTCCCCTGGAGATCATATACAGACAGTATAATGTTCTTAAAATCAGCTGAATAGTTGATGTTCAACAAATCCCGTACAGGATTGGGATAGATCCTCACTTCAGGGTTGCTTACCACCTGCAAAGGCCACTCCGGGATCGAAGTCTTGGTCGATTTGTTAGAAAATACAGGCCGGATCATTATGGAGCCTTCGTATCCGGTATTTTGCCAGGTTCCGCTGATATTGTAGAAGATATCAGCCTGATGGTTATGGTTGCGGTCGAATCCGATATTGAGAAAATCGGTCGTGGTCTGGATCAAGCCAACATAGTAGTTTCCGTTAACCTCTTGAGGGGAAATAAGTTGGATGGTCTGAAACTCGTTGATCCCTGTAAAGGCCGGGATAGCGCCATCTTGTTGGTAGAGGAGGTTGCCCGGTTTGCCGTTGACCTCATCCCACACGGCCAGCTGGAAATATTTTCTGTTCTGGTCGGCAAAGCTCCGGTTGAAATAGAGGCGTACCGCCACCAGGGAGTCGCCTGGGTTGAGGTTGCGGAACCGGCAAGCCACTCGGGCGTTTCGGGTGCCCTCGCCGACCAGGCCGTAACCTGCCTCAGCGGTGCCGTCATCATAGGCATAATAATCATCGAAGACCTGAATAGACTCGATGGTGTCGTTGCCCGGGATGCGGTCGGGTTCCACCTGGTTGAGCCGCAGGGTTACGCAGAACCGGGCTGAATCCCTCACATTGCCGGGAAATCCGTAGTTGAATGACGCCTCATAGTTGAGAGCCTCAAAGGGGCGGACCTCCAGGCTATTCAGCCTCCGTTCGAACAAGGCTCCTGTTTCGCTCAGGGGTTGAATCTCGAGGCTGGGAGTGCCATACCTCGGGCTTTCCGACAAGTTGGTTACGGAGACCGGGAAGGTTGACCTGACCAGGGAGATGCCAATTTTCCGGAAATGTTCCCACGGGATGGCGGTATGGTTGATCAGCAGTGACCCCACAGGCCTGGTCAAGGCCAGGTCGGGCATTACGGTGTCGGATGCCGATCGGTTCCGTGCCAGATAGACATAGTCGATATGCCAGTGGTCGGCATTGACCTTCAGGCTGGGTTCGTAGGCGTTGGCCAGGGAGGCGTAGTTCCTGAAACGGAAGCGGAATCCTGTCTGCAGGAAATGGGAGCTGGTGATTGGTACCATCACCAGCCTGAATTCGTGGGAGGCTGACCCGGGCACCGACCAGACGTGTTTCCACGACTGCTGGCTGGGGGAGTAAAATTCGAGCACGAGGGAATCCCCCGGCTCGGGTGCATCGCCAAGGCCACCGGGCTGGTAATAAAAGCTCAGGAAGATCGAACCGTCGCCCGGGTAGAACAGGTCGATCGGCTTGGAGGTCAGTTCGTCGGCCAGAAAGGATTGGACGGTCGCGAAGCTGTAAATCGCCCCGTCGGCGTCCATTGCATCCAGGGTCGCCACCCTCCCGGTGGGGCTGCCATTGGGAAAATCCGAATTGACAAAAGCGAGCTGGTCGCTCCAGAGCCTCTGGTCGGGCAGATAGGAGTATCCGCTGAAGTCATCCAGGAATGGAAGCTGCAGGGTGTCCGCATCCAGGGTCTTCAGGGTGGCCCCGCCTGGCTTAGGGGCCGGGATCCGGTGGTGTCCGGGGGATACCAGGAGTTCCTGCCCAACGGACAGGGTTTGAGCCGTGGCCAACAGGATCAGCAGAAGCAGGCTATTTCGAATCAATTTCATCAGTTTACTGTTCAAGTTCAAGCGTATCATTCAGATAATCCCCGTCAGGACCAGTTACCTGGAGGTGTTCCATCAGCTTGAGGGAGTCAACCGTCAGCCAGATGTCAATCGTAAAGCCGAGCTGGGCCGGACTGCCCGCTTCCGGAAACTGGCGGTAGATCCTGGCGAGCAGGCTATCCTGCCCGTTCAGCACGGAGAGGTCATATTTAACCGCACCGAGGTTGAAATAATTGTTCAGGGCATCCTTCAGGGCATCCTGCCGGCTGAGGGCAAGAAGGAAGGGGACCGGTGCGCGTTGATTGCTCAGCCCTCCCCCGATCACCAGGGTGATCCCTGAACCCTGCTCGATCAGTGTTCCTTCCAGGATGGGTTGTCCTTCATACTTTTGTTCCAGGACATAGGTTTTGGCAAAAAACGGGACATACTCCGTGGAGGCCACGAACAGCCCCGCGCCCTGGAGCACCCTTTCAGCCTGGCGGTAGGGCATATCATAGGCCTTTGGCATCTTGATCATTTCGGGCTGCCAGGCGTTGACTATCAGGTGGATCTTTCGGTTTTTCTTGACATAGGATCCCGGGAGCGGGTACTGGTCGAGGACCGATCCGCCCGGCACCTCCTTCTGGTAGATGGAGTCCTGGATCAGCCAGAGCAGCTCGTTGGAGGCACAGATCCGATCGGTCTCTCCCAGGGAGAGCCCACTGAAATCAGGCACGCGCACCTTCTTTCCGTGGCCGGTATAGAGGCTGAGACTGACCTGAACCAGCAGGATCAGCACGATGGTAATCAGTAAGGCGAAGAGGATGTTTTTCCAAAATACTCGGCTTAGCAGGAACTTCACGATGGGTGATTTCATAACTCGCAGCAGGCATGCATAATTAACGCTGGGGCAAAGATAAAATTATCCAGGGTTATCAGTTAATAGGTTTTCAAGGTGTTGTACAGGGTGTCCCGTTCCACGGGGATCCAGCCGGCCTGCCGGATCAGTTCAGCGAGCCCGGCCGTTGTGATGGACGGGTTCTGGTCCTCCGCGCCGGCCATAGAGTAGATGCGGGTGGTATCCTCAATGGTTCCGTCGAGATCGTCCACGCCGAAGGAGAGTGAGAGTGAGGCGATTTCCCTGCCGATCATTGGCCAATAGGCTTTCAGATGCGGGAAATTATCCAGGTAAATCCGGCTGACCGCGTAATTCCGGAGGTCCTCCACCGTGCTCACCTCACCGATCTCCCCGAGGGGATTGTTAGCTTTCCTGTACTTCAGGGGAATGAACACCTGGAAGCCGCCTGTTTTGTCCTGAAGCTCCCTCAGCCGGTCAAGGTGGTCAACCCGGTGGCCGTAATCCTCGAGGTGACCATACAGCATCGTGGCATTGGTGGGAATGCCCAGGCGGTGGGCTTGCCCGTGAATCGTCAGCCAGGCTGCCGACCCGGTTTTATCAGGGCACAGTCTGGCCCGCAGCTTCTCATCGAAAATCTCCGCTCCGCCTCCCGGAATGGCGTCAAGGCCTGCGCTTTTCAGCCGCTGAAGGCCTTCGGCAGGCTCCACGCGACCCTTGCGGAACATGAAGTCCAGCTCAACCGCCGTGAACGCCTTGATGAACAAGCCTGGATGAGCCTCCCTGATGCGCCGGATCACCTCCTCATAATAGGCCAAGTCGCGCTGGGGGTGCACCCCCCCGACGATATGTACCTCAGTGGCGCTGTTGCCCACATGCCTGGATATCTGGGCCAGCATTTCGTCAACCGACATTTCCCAGGCCCCATCCTGGTTGATCCGCCTGCGGTAACTGCAGAAAGCGCAATTATGGATGCAGATATTGGTTGGCTCCAAGTGGAAATTGCGGTTGAAACAGACCCTGTCCGCATTCAGCCGCTCCCGCACCAGGGTAGCCAGCCTGGAGAGAAAGCCGAGCCCGGCTTTCTCGTACAGGTAAATCCCCTCTTCCTGTCTGATCCTGTGACCTTCCCGGACGACCTCTTCTATATGGTTGAGCATAGGGTCGTTGGTCCCGTGATTTGCCAAAATTCCGCTCAGTTTGATTAAGCTGCAAAGTTACTATAATTTGGTGTTTGGGCGAGCTGGGATCTTTTTCGATATTTGTTCTCTACAGATATGGAGCCACAGAAAATTGCCATTATCATTGGAGCCGGTCCGGCCGGACTCACCGCTGCCCGGGAGCTGATCGAACGGACCGACATCAAGCCCGTGATCCTCGAGCAGTCGGAAGCTATCGGGGGCCTCTCCCAAACGGTTAATTACAAAGGAAACCGTCTCGATATCGGCGGGCACCGCTTCTTTTCCAAGTCGGACCGGGTGATGAACTGGTGGCTCGACTTGTTGCCGCCACAAGGAACGACGGGGCGGGACCGGGAAGCCGTCATCTCCTACCAGAAGAAGTCAAGGCCCATTGAGACGGCTTCCGACGGGCCCGATCCAAACAAAACCGACCGGGTGATGCTCATCCGGAAGCGTCTGTCGAGGATATACCACGGCCGGAAATTCTATGATTATCCGGTGAGGCTGAATGCCAATACCCTGAGGAACCTGGGATTGGTGCGGATCAGCCGGATCGGGCTCTCCTATCTTTGGGCCCGCCTGCGGCCGGTCAAGAACGAAAAGAGCCTGGAGGATTTTTTTATCAACCGGTTCGGAAAGGAGCTCTACCGGACGTTCTTTAAGGATTATACCGAGAAGGTGTGGGGTGTTCCCTGCTCCCAGATCAAGCCGGAGTGGGGAGCCCAGCGGATCAAGGGATTGTCCGTTACCAAGGCCCTGATCCATTCGCTAAGGACCCTTTTTGCCAGGGAAAGTTCCATCGGCCAGAAAAAGACGGAAACCAGCCTCATCGAGCAGTTCCTCTACCCAAAATTTGGGCCGGGGCACCTCTGGCAAACCGTTGCCGAACAGATAGTTGCCAAAGGGGGCCAGATAAGGTTTTCCTCAGAGGTTAACGGCTTGGAATGGCAGGATGGGAAAATCACGCGGGTCAACTATCTCGACCGCACCGGCGGAACATCCGCCTCCCTCGAAGCCGATTATGTTTTCTCCACAATGCCGGTCAGGGACCTGATAACCGGGATGGGGCAGGGGGTTCCGGAAACGGTTCAGGAGGTGGCCAGTGGATTGGAATACAGGGACTTCATTACGGTTGGTCTGCTTTTCAGGCAGATGGACGGAGCATCAGGGTTGCCAGAAGGTGCCACTTTCATACCCGACAACTGGATTTACGTCCAGGAGTCGGACGTCCGGGTTGGGCGGATTCAGGTCTTCAACAACTGGAGCCCTTACCTGGTGAGTGATCCCGCTACGGTATGGCTCGGGTTGGAATATTTTTGCCAGGAGGGGGATGATTTGTGGGAAATGAATGATGATGACCTGATCGGGCTGGGTGTTGCCGAGCTTGGACGCATTGGGTTTTGCCGTCCCGACGATTACCTGGATGGAACGGTGGTCAGGATGCCCAAGACCTACCCGGCCTATTTCGGCACCTACGACCGGTTTGGGGTCATCCGGCATTTTACCGACTCGATTGACAATCTATACCTGATTGGGCGGAACGGAATGCATCGATATAATAATCAGGATCACAGTATGTTAACGGCGATGACGGTAGTTGACAACCTGTTGGCAGGGATTACCTCAAAGGAGTCGGTCTGGAAAGTCAATACCGAAGAGGAGTACCATGAAGGTTGACCTCCGCCTGGGAATGATTTGGCCGGTTGCCTTGCTGGCCCTCGTTCTTGTCATTGCGAATGCCCTCTTGCAGATCCCTTCGGGTGAGGGGTTCAACCCCAGTGACGACGGGGTGGTGCTGGCACAGTCGTACCGCCTGCTCCAGGGGGAGGTCCCGCATCGCGACTTTATCTCGATCAGGCCGGTTGGGTCGGCGGTGATGCACCTGGTCCACTTTTTTTCTCCGCTTCCCCTGGTTCTATCGTCGAGATGGGCGGTGCTGGCCGAATATTTCCTGATCAGCCTGTTGTTCGCCCTGGCCTGGATCCCCTTCTCTTCACGGCCCAGGCCGGGCATCGGGGGGTGGGCTCTGGCGGGGCTGGTGCTCTTTCAGTTCCTGCTAACGGAGAGTCATTACAATCTTTTTCCCTGGACCACCGTCGACGCCCTGTTTTGGTCGGGGGTGGCCCTGCTGGCCTGGAGCCGTCTCGAGGCCAACCCGGAGCGGAGGGTGCCGTTTAAGCTGTTCGTGCTTTTTTTCGGGGTGACCGCCGCGGCACTCTGCCGGCAGACCTTCCTCCTGCCCGGGCTGGTTCTGGCGATTGCAGCAGGCTGGAAGCACCTGATTCGCGGTAGTGGCGGGCAGCACCCCCTGGTCAGCTGGCCGGCCGTGGTTGCAGGCACCCTGCCGGGATGGGTTTATGCCGGCATCCTCACTGTCACCGGCAGTTGGGGGGATTTTATCCGTCAGATGACCGGCCGGACCGAATTTTGGGAGACCGGGGTGCGCAAGTTTTCGGATAATTTTTGGGGAACGCCGGCCTGGGCGGCCTTTGCCGCCGTTCTGGCCACCGGGTTGCTCATCAGGTGGGCAGATGACGACAGGCGCCTGATCTCCATCGGGCAATCCATTCTGTCAACCTTAAGGGCGGCTATTATGATTTCCGTTTTACTGGTATCGATGGCCGTCTTTCTGGTTCCCGCCTATCTGTTTGCCTGGTCGTTTGGCCTGTTTTGGCTCCTCCTTCTGCAACTTATCCTGTTGAAGATCAATCCTTCAGACAATCGGCCACAGACCTCAATCGCCTGGTGGACGCTGCTGATCGCCTGGACCAGCTCGCTGTCGCTGGGCGACAATGCCCCGGTATTTGCCACCGGGATCCTGGCGGGGGCGGGGATCATCCTGTACGTGGAATCGGCCGGGGCGATCGGAAAGGTCGCAAGGCCCGCTGTGGTAGGGATTTTGGTCGGGGCGTTCCTGCTTGGACTCACGTTAGTATCCTTCAGGGCGCAGAAGCGGAATAATTACCGCGACCTGCCCGCAGCCAGGCTGGAGGCCCCACTCGGAGAGCTTTACCCAGGTCTGAAGGGAATCCGCTCGAACCCGGCCCTGTTCGATTATATGTCCGAAATCAGGGCTATCTATGAAAAACTGGGATCGCCTGCCGGACGTTTTGCCGTCTGGCCCAATAACGCCCTGGTTTACGCTTTGCTCGACAGCCCGAACCCTTTTCCGCTCGACTGGATGCAGGCGGCCGAATATCCGGGAAGCGAGGAGCGGCTGTATGAGGAGATCGGCCGGGTGATGGGCAGAGGGGAGTATTTCATCCTCCTGGAGAGGTACAACGTGAAGTGGATCGTCGATCAGCGTATTCCGGTCGGGCTGGAGTCGGCAGACCATCCCTACCTTGGAATGATGGAGGGTTGGGCCGTGGAGTGGCCCCTTGACAGCCGGTGGTTCCGGCTTTTCATCAGCCGCAAATAAAAAAACCCGCCATAAGCGGGATATCTTGCTGCCAGAAGGTGCCGATGCTGCCTGGCCAGTCCTCAACGGCTACCGGCTCAGTCCGTTCGGTTAGGCTTTGTGGCTACGCTCGTCGGAAACGGTCAGCTTCTTGCGTCCTTTAGCCCTGCGTGAGGCAATCACGGCCCGGCCACCGACCGATGACATACGCTCGCGAAATCCGTGCTTGTTCCTGCGCTTCCGGTTCGAGGGTTGAAAAGTCCTTTTCATTTTCTGCGTCCTTTAAATCAGTTCCATTAAATCGGATCGCAAAGATAGCTATTAATTGAAATAAACAAAAACTCAGCAGGGAAATCAGGAAAACGGCAGGTAAATTATTTTCTTGGACAGGAAAAACGGTTCGTCAAACCATTGGCTGATTTCGTGAGTGGTTGCGCGAGGAGTGAATTCCCTGAGTTCTTCCGTCAGGTCGCCCCCCTTGAGATAGAGGATGCCGTTGGCCTGGCTGCCGGCCTGGCCGGGTCTTCCCAGGCGCCAGACCCACCCGTAAAATTCCGGGAAGCTGGTTACGGCGCGGCTCACTACAAAATCAAACCGCTCATTGAGCTCTTCCACGCGGCACTTTT
>JAWOHI010000173.1:0-4050 GCA_046485255.1 Bacteroidales bacterium | reverse complement strand
TTCGCCAACTGGCAGAAAGTGAACCACCCGGAGTTTGGCGAGGTGGAGGTCGGCGGTTTCAAGCCGCTGGAAATCAACAACCCACCGGCTGCGGAGATCGAGAAGCTGGCCGAAAGCCACACCCGGTTCGCCCTCTATCTGTCTACCCTATACGCACAGGTCAAGATCGTCCATACCGAGGTGAGCAGCCTTGGCGGCGGCCTCTTTATGATCAAGGCCGAAATAGCCAACGAGGGATTCCTGCCCACCGCCCTGAGGCACGGCATGCAATCGCGATCGGTAAAACCCACGATGGTTCAGCTGGGCGTCAAGCCGGAACAGATAGTCGCCGGAAACAATAAGACCAACTTCTTCCAGGCCCTAGAGGGATCAGGGAGGAGGGTCAAATACGAATGGATGGTTAAAGGGAAACCGGGCGACAAGATCGAACTGAAAGCCGTTTCACAGAAAGCCGGTTCCGACGTGAAAACCATCACACTCAAATAGAGGAGGATAAGCAAATGAAAACAAGATACAACCTTCTGTTGGGGTCAACCCTGGCCTTCTGCCTTCTGTTGCTGGCACCAGCACCCGCCACGGCCCAAAAATACGCCTCCGATCCGCAGTTCAAGGTGAAGCTCGACTTCAACCGGTGGCACGACGTGCACGAGATGTATGACGATATGAGGCGGCTCGAGAAGGCTTTCCCACAATTCCTTAAGATGGAAAGCATCGGAAAGAGCCATAACGGATTGGATATTATGGCGATGACCATCAACAACCCGAAAACCGGTTCCGAAATGAGCAAGGCCGCGATGTACATCGACGCCAACATCCACGGAAACGAGATCCAGGGCGGCGAGGTGTGCCTCTATACCATCTGGTACCTGATGGAGAATTACGGACGGATCGACGAGGTGACCCGCCTGGTTGACGAGCGGGTCTTCTATATCCTGCCCACGGTTAATCCCGACGGCCGGCAGCATTTCATGGAAAACGACGGGGGCGGCTCCCGAACGGGCCATGTCCCTGTGGATGAGGATAATGATGGGCTTTATGATGAAGATGGTCCCAACGACCTGAACGGCAACGGGGTGATCGAGACCATCCGGAAATATGTGCCGGGCCAGGGCGATTACCGGATCAGCCGGACCGACAGCCGGATAATGGAACCGGTACCCTTCGGCGAGACAGGCGATTACATCATTCTTGGCCAGGAGGGGATTGACGATGACGGTGATGGGATGGTCAACGAGGATGGCCCCGGCAGTTACGACCCCAACCGCAACTGGGGGGTCGATTGGCAGCCGAACTACATCCAGGGAGGGGCGATGGACTACCCGTTCCAACTGCCCGAAGCGAAGGCGGTGAACGACTTCCTGATGGCCCACCCGAATATCGCCGGCGTTCAGGCCTACCACAACTCCGGAGGGATGATCCTGAGGGGCCCTGGTGCCGAATCACTCGGCGAATACCCCGGTTCCGATGTCCGCTTTTACGACGAACTGGCCCAGAACGGCGAGCGTATCCTCCCCTATTACCGGTACCTGGTGATCTGGAGCGGGCTCTATACCGTACACGGCGGGTTCATCGACTGGACCAACGACGGGCTTGGAATCATCTCATTTTCAAATGAGTTATGGAACTCCTCGCAGTATTTTAACAGCCCCGAACTGATGAAGCAGGCCGAGGACCCCAACAGCCCGATCTCCCGCAGCCGTAGCCGCTATTTCTTTGACGACAAGCTGGAGTTTGGCGACCAGTACCTGGAATGGAAGGAGTTTGATCATCCCCAGTATGGAAAGGTGGAGCTCGGCGGATCCTGGAAGAAGACCCAGGGAAGAATTCCGCCTCGCTTTATGAACGAGGAATTGTGCCACCGGAATATGGCCTTCACCCTCTATCAGGCCGATGAGATGCCGATGATGGCCATCGGCGAAACCCAGGTTAAGAAGCTGGGCGACAACGTGTACCGGGTATGGGTTGATTTCACCAATGCGAAAGTGGCACCCACCATTACAGCCAGAGCCGCTTCAAACAACGTGGTGCGGCCCGACCTGATCCTGTTCGAAGGCAAGCCTGAGATTATTTCCGCCAGCTGGATCAACAGCAAAAATACGTTCGATTACCTCAATCCCATAACGGATCTGATTGATCAAAAGGAACTTAAGAGGCTGATAATACGCAACGGACACCCCGGAAAAACCACCCGCACCTTGCAGTATCTGGTGAAAGGGAGCGGACCGGTTACCATTACGTACGACAGCGTCAAAGGTGGAACGGTAAGCACCAAAATGGTTGTAAATTAGTTGTGCTATGGATTAAAAAGAGCGCCGCGGGGAGTTTCCCGCGGCGCTCTTTTTTGGGTCGTTATGGAATTACTTGCGTTTGGCAACCAGGGTCACATCAACCGGCAGCATATCGTCAATGGCATTGTTTCCAAGGTTTTGAAAAAACTTCCCCGAGCCGAACCGCACGTCATAGAGCGACCGGTCAAAGGTGACACGCGACTGAAACACGTCGCCCGCCCGTTTCACGGTGAAGGTTACCGGATGGGTTTTGCCCTTGATCGTGAGGTTGGCCTTCACGGTGGCCTCTCCGTCCTTGAAGGCGCTGCTCTCGCGGATCGTCAGGGTAGCCGTAGGATAGGTCTCCACGGAAAAGAAATCGTCCGATTTCAGGTGCCCCAGCAGTCTGGCGTTCTGGTTGGCGTCCTTGAGATCATCGACAATGATGGAGTTCATATCGATCACGAAAACACCGGAAACGAAGCGGTCTTCCTTGATCTCAAAGGAGCCCTCCTTCAACGAAAGGCGGCCGTCGTGGCCCTTAACGGGGGTTTTGCCCGACCAGCGGAGGATGGAACTTTCGGCAACGGCGACGTATTGCTGGGCGATGCCAGCCTGACCCGCCAGCAGGGCGGCCACGGTGAACAGGATCAACACTTTTTTCATATCTGTCATTGTTTAATTATTTACACATCAGTATAAACAGTTAACAAAAAAACAAGAAAAAAGATTTTACTATCCTTAAATTTTAACGTTTTTTTATCGAAAGAGCTGATCGTTTCGATAGGTGGTTTCCCCTGAATCCTCGTCGATCAGCCGGATCATCGCCCTGGCCACGGTTTTGGCGGGGATGCCCCGGTATTTCTTCAGCGGTCCCTGCATCAGTAATCCCAGTGCTTTCATCACGCCCTTGCCGACCCACTCGCCAAAGCGGAATTCACCGCGTTTTCCGTACAGGATGGATGGCCTGACGATGACGGTCCGCGGAAATCCGGCGGCGAGGATGGCCTGTTCCATCTCGCCTTTGATCCGGAGGTAATAGTTGCCCGACCGGGCGTCGGCTCCCATTGAGGAGACCACCGCGATCCGGCTGACTCCGTTGGATCGGGCCATAGTTGCCGCCTTGGCAGGATAGTCGCGGTCGATCTGCTCCATTCGTGCCACGGATCCAGCCTTTCGGATGGTGGTTCCCAGGCAGATGAAGAGTCGGTCGCCCGTCATCAGGTGGGCATAATCCTCCAGATGATCGAAATCGATGATATGCTCCTGCACCTTAGGATGTTTGTTTCCCGTGGCTTGGCGCCCGTATACCTTGATCCGGTCGTAATTTTCATTGGCCGCAAGCAGGTCGAGCAGCTGGCTTCCCACCAGTCCGGTGGCGCCAAAGAGGAGGGCTGTTTTGGGTTTCATTCCTGGATATTTATGCTGATTGCCAAAAATAGGTAAAAACGGAGGTCATTCGTTGGTCATTAATAATACCTGAACTTCATCTCCTTAAACCAGTACCCATAGCACAGGGAATCCATCGCTCTTCGCTCCAAAACATATCCTGTGATGCGATGACGCCGGAAGGTGCTGAAAATCCCATAGCTATAGTCAAAGTTTGAGTAGGATTTCTCCGTTTGGCCCCAAAATTCACGGAAATTATAATACAGGTGGAAGGCTCTCGAGGGAACCTTCATTTCCACATCAATACTGTCGAGCGTCCTGGCAATAACCAATGGATCATCAGATACCTGTTGTTTCATGGGGTTAAACAACCGCTCTGGAGTAAGGTAGTACC
>JAWOHI010000112.1:0-5665 GCA_046485255.1 Bacteroidales bacterium | reverse complement strand
CCGTCTGCCGTCCGCCCCTCTGTGCCCCTGTGCCCCTGTGCCCCTGTGCCCCCGTGCCCCTGTGCCCCTGTGCCCCTGTGCCCCTGTGCCCCCGTGCCCCTGTGCCCCCGTGCCCCTGTGCCCCCGTGCCCCTGTGTCCTTTTTCTTATACCTTTGCTAACCTATGGAAGTCTTTAAGGAGCAACTAAGCCAACAGTTTCAACTGCCGCTGCAAAATCCGGTGCTGGTTTTTGCGCTGATCCTGCTGATCATCCTGTTGGCCCCGATCCTGCTGCGACGGCTGAAGATCCCGGGGATCATCGGGCTGATCATTGCTGGGGTGGCTTTCGGGCCACACGGATTGAACCTGCTGGCTCGAAATTCGGCCGTCGACCTATTTTCCATAATCGGGATGCTCTACCTGATGTTTATTACCGGACTTGATTTGGAGCTTAGCGAGTTTCGCAAAAATTCCATCAAGAGCATTGGTTTTGGCGTTGCTACTTTCCTTATCCCTTTGGCGGTTGGGTTTCCGGTTTGCTATTATTTGCTTGACTTTGGATTCGTGCCAAGCCTGCTGATTGCTACAATGTTTTCGGCGCACACAATGATCGCCTATCCGATTGTGGTCAGTTTTGGGATAGCGAAAAATGAGGCTGTTGCCGTAACGGTGGGGGGGACCATCCTTACCGATACGGCGGTGCTGCTGGTATTGGCAGCCATTACCGGGTCGCAGGTCGGCAGCCTGGATGCAGGTTTCTGGTTATGGATGCTAGCCTCGGTCGCCGCCCTGCTGGTGGTGATGTTCCTGCTGGTGCCTTTCCTGGCCCGGTGGTTCTTTAACCGGCTCGAAGGAGAGAAGTCTTCTCACTACATCTTTATCCTGGTCATCGTCTTCCTCGCCGCATTTCTTTCCCAGGTAGCCGGTCTGGAGCCCATCATCGGGGCGTTCCTGGCCGGGTTGGCCCTGAACCGGTTCATTCCTGCTTCATCCGTACTGATGAACCGGATCCAGTTCGTTGGAAATAGCCTGTTCATCCCGTTTTTTCTGATCAGTGTCGGAATGTTGATCGATATTGGCAGTCTTTTCAGGGATTTTACCGTTTTGCGCATTGCATTGATCATCACTGTGGTAGCACTGGCCGGGAAGTACCTTGCAGCACGCCTTACCCAGTGGGTGTTTAGATTCAGCCGAAGCCAGGGCCTGCTGATATATGGCTTAAGCTCCTCCCGGGTTGCGGCCACTCTGGCGGTGGTGTTGGTCGCCTATGAGGCCGGCATTGTCGGACGCGAATTGCTTGAGGCTACTGTCCTCCTGATCCTGGTCACCTGTCTGGTTGCAGCCGTGATAACGGAAAATGCCGCCAAGCAAATCCTTAATGAGCAAAACGGCCCGAATGAAGTCGGGCCGCTGCCCGGCCTGATCAGGGAGTCGGTCCTGATTCCGGTTGTCAATATTGCCAATTTACACAACCTACTGGATTTCAGTTTGATGATAAAGGAGAACGTGCCAACGGTACCGATCCGGGTCTTGTCGGTCCTGAACAATCCGGGTGAGGGGGTGGAGGTTCAATTAGCCTTGCAAAGACAGCGCCTGGAGGAGGAGATCATCCGGCTAGGTGTGACAGATACCCCAGTGGAGGTGCTCCTGACAGTTGATCAAAACATCCCGGCCGGCATCAACCGGGTAAGCCGGGAGCAGGAGTCCACCACGCTTATTCTTGGCTGGCCGGTCAGGGAGTCGCTCTCCGACCGGGTTTTTGGTCAGAAAACCGAGCATCTGCTTGAGACCAGCGAAAAAAACTTTTTCATCTGCCGCCTCACCAAACCGATCAATACCCGCAAGCGGATCGTGCTGGTTTGTCCGCCCTATTCCGAGCTGGAGCCGGGATTCCAGTATGTGGTGCGGAAGGTCTTTCACCTGGCTGCGGAGTTATCCCTGGCCATTGACCTGCATGCCCGCCAGAAGACCCGGGACAGGGTGGAGGAAGTCAGGAGATCGGGCGGCCTGACAGTAATGATCCGGGATAATGATTTTGCTGACTGGAGGCAATTTGATCAGATAGTCAGGGATTTGTCGCTGGATGACATCGCCATATTCCTGGCCGCCCGACCGGGTTCAGTATCCTATAACCCACATATGGACCACTTGGTCAGGCAGGTCAATGAGCTGAATACTGATATGACCGTGATCCTCATCTATCCGATGATTAATCCGGCCGATGACAAATACAATAAGTACCGGGATTTCACCACTGAACCCCTTACCCGGAGCATGGAGGCTTTCAACCGGATCCAGCGGGGTTTGGGCAAGATGATCCAGAAAGCCGAGTAGCAGCTATTTGATGAGCCCCGCCCGGTTCCGCAGCCAGGCCTTGACCAGCAGCCAGATCTTTTGCCGGTTGGATACGCGGAAGCGCCGCTCCAGGATCTCTTCGGCCGGCGTCGATCGAATTTTCTTCAATAATTCCCGATAGTACCGGTAGGCGAGGTAAACCCCGTTCCGGACATCCCTGGGGAGCTCCCTGATGCCGGCGTGGGCCTCCCGGAAATCTTCCTCAATATCGTCTTCAATTTCAACCTTTCTGTGGGTCAGAAAGTTGTCCAGATTGGTGTCCGGGAAATAGATCCTGCCACGGTGGTGATAATCATCCCGGATATCCCGCAGGAAGTTGATCTTTTGGAACGCCTCGCCAAGCTTTCTGGCCGACCCCGTGAGGCGCCGGTAGGCCTCGTCATCATCGCGGTAGAAAACCCGCAGACACATCAAGCCCACCACTTCGGCCGATCCATAAACATAAGTTTTAAACTCCTCCGTCGTGAACCGCTTCATTGTCAGGTCCATCTCCATTGATCTCAGGAAAGCCCGGATCAATTCAGGATCGATCCGGTACTCATTGACCACCCATTGAAAGCTCTGGAGGATCGGGTTTGAGCTGTAGCCACGGCCGATGGCATCGAAGGTTTCCTTGCTAAAACGATCCAGCAGCAGGGCTTGATCCTGGTCGTGGTAGGTGTCCACGATCTCATCCGCGAACCGGACAAAACCGTAGATGGCGTAGATCGGCTGATGATATTTTTTATTGAACAACTTGATTCCCAGCGAGAAGCTGGTTGAATACCGGTTCGTCGTGAGCCGTGAGCAAGCGAGTGCAATGTCAGTGTACTGGTCCATACTTTTCCAGGATGCGTTCGGTTGCCAGCTTTGAGCTGATGACGGCCATCAGGAGCCCGGTTCCGGGTACAGTGGAAGATCCGGCGTAAAAGACGTTTTCGAACTGCTCATCCTGGTTCTTCGGCCTGAAGGGGCCGATCTGGTTCAGGTCGTGCGCCAGTCCGAGCCCGCTGCCACGGTGCAGGTGGAAGCTCTTTTCCCAGTCGGTTGGGTCCAGAACGGTTTTTGAGACGATCATTTTCTTCAGATCCACGCCCACCCGTGCCGACAGGTCGGAGATGATGTTCTCCACCACCTGGTCGCGGTCGTGCCAGTCGGGCTTGTAGAGGCGGTGCGGCACCGGGCAGAGGATGAAAAGGGTTTCGCACCCCGGAGGGGCGCTTTCGGGGTTGAAGCGCGAGAGGGTGTTGACGTAGTAGTATGGCTGGTCGAGGTTGATGCGGTTCTTGAAGATCTTCGAGGCGTACTCGTTGAAGTTGTTCCCCAGGAAGTAGTGGTGGTGGTAAAGGGTTTCCACCTGGCGGTCGAGCCCGAGGTAGATGGTGAGGGGGGCCATCGTCCAGTGGAGGCGGTCGAGCCGCTCCAGTGAGTAAGCCTTGCGGTTGAACACCCGGTGCCGGAAGAGTGCGGCATCGGCATTGACGACGAACAGATCAGCCTTGCGCGGCGCTCCGGAGGCGTCCACGAAGGCCTCCAGCCGTCCGTTGCGGCCTTCGAAGCCGGTGATCTCGGTGTTGTAACGGATCGAGACGCCCTTTTTGTCGAGCTCCCTGATCAGCCCCTCCACGATCTGATACATCCCGCCCCTGACATTATGGTACCCGTCGTGCACCAGCTCCGTGTAGGAGAGCAGGGTATAGACGGCAGGGGTATTGAACGGGGTGGCGCCAAGGAAAAAAGAGACCAGGCTGAGGATCTCCTTAACCTCACGGGAGTCGAAGTAGCGACTGAGCTCGCTCCAGACGCTGCGGACCATCTTGGGGGCGTGGCCCCAGGGTACTCCGGCCAGCGACAAGAGATAGTCGGGTAACCCGTTGAAATTCCGACGGATGACCCGGTTCTCCGTATCGTGGAACAGACGCCCGGCATCGCGCAGGAACCGACTGGCTTTCTCTTCAAAATCAGGTTCGAGGTCGCTAAATTCCTGGCCTAACCTATGTAGGTCCTTGTATATCTGATAATTGCGATCGGATCCCCTAAAATTGACTGCGTAGAGGGGGTCGAGCTCCACGAATTCGAACGGCATTTCGATGCCGCAGAAATCGATGAACTCCTTGAACTCGTAGCTCATACTGAAAAAGGAGGGGGCCAGGTCCCAGGTGAACCCGTCCTTTTTCAATTGGTTCAACCGTCCGCCCGGCTGCCTGAACATCTCAACCATCTCCACCTCATAACCGCGGCTGGCAAGCCGCAGGGCGGTGGTTAACCCGCCGAGCCCGGTACCGACAATCAAGGCTTTTGGCATCCGAATTGAATTTGCTATTAAGATAACAATAAAAAGAGCCGGAGGTTTAAAATGGTTATATTTGATGATAAGCACCTGATTGGTATGTCGACTATTGCGGTCATCGGTTCGGGCATCGGCGGGCTGGCGGTTGCCATCAGGCTCCGGGCCAAGGGGTTCGGCGTCCATCTTTTTGAGAAAGAGGGTCGTCCCGGTGGAAAGGTGATGGAGCTGCGCCGCGACGGGTTCCGGTTCGACCTGGGGCCCTCGCTGCTCACGCAGCCGGAGCGGCTGGAGGAGCTCTTCCGCTTGTCGGGGGAGGATCCGGCCGATCATTTTCGCTATCACCGCCTGGATTCAGTGTGCCGATACTTCTGGCCCGACGGCTCCACCCTGGAGGTTCCCGACGACCCGGCCCGTTTTGCCGGGGAGGTGGGCCAGCTGACGGGTGCCGGCAGCAGTGAGGTGTTAAAATACCTCCGCGAGGCCGGTCACCTGTACGAGACCGCGGCGCCCCTGTTCATCGAGCGCCCATTTCCCACCTGGGAGGCGCTGACGAGCAGCCAGGGCAAGAAGATCGGCCGCAATCCCCTGCTGCTGGACCCGTTCCGCTCCCTGCACGGCCGCAACAGCCGCTCCTTCAGCGACCCGCGGGTCGTCCAGCTGTTTGACCGCTATGCCACCTATAACGGATCCAATCCCTACCAGGCTCCCGCCACCCTGAAAATGATCGCCCACCTCGAACACGCGCTCGGGGCCTTCTTCCCGGAGGAGGGCATCTACTCCATCGCGCGCGAGCTGGCCGTGTTGGCCACCCGTCACGGGGTCGTCCTCCATCTGGATAGCCCCGTGGAGAAAATCCTGATCGCACCAGGAGGTAAAACGGTCACGGGGATACGTGTCAACGGCGAAAACCTTCAGTTTGACGGGGTCGTATCGGATGTCGATGTCAACACCCTCTATCACAGTGGAATGATCGGCATCAGGCGACCCCTGGCCGGGCGCCGGCAGCAGCTGAGCAGCTCCGCCCTGATCTTCTACTGGGGGGTGAAGGGCATCCATCCCAA
>JAWOHI010000217.1:0-4752 GCA_046485255.1 Bacteroidales bacterium | reverse complement strand
CGCGACCAGGTGGTCGGCGGCCTCGGCCGGCCCCAGTTGCCAGACGCCCGCCGCCGCCTCCCCGTCGAAGTCCAACGGCTGGCAAAGGGGATATCGAGGTGATCGCCATTTCCGACAGCGAGATTGAAAAAGCCAGGGCGATCGGTGTGGCTGTTGCCGCAAGCCTCGGGGCCGCCTCGGTGGCTGTATCCCTCGTGGACAATGAAATCAGTAATACCGTGGAAGCGTATGTTACGGGTTCGGCCGGAATGAATGTGGAAGCCGGAGGAAACATTTCGATTCTGGCGGACGTGGCGCGCGCCCGAATGAGCGATGTGAGTGCCACGACAGCTTCGGTAACCGGCGGACTGGTGGGCCTGAGCGGCGGGGGTATCGACATCGACAACACCATCGACAATACCGTCAAGGCCTTTGTCAGTGGACCCATCCATGTGACGGCCGACGGAGATGTGAGCGTCGTGGCAAGCGAAGATGCCTACATCATCGGGGATGCCACGGCCGTTTCCATCAGCGTGAGCCTGGGGGCCGGCATGGGGGTTGCCCTGGTGGACAATCAGGTCAGCAGCACCATCGAGGCCTGGGTCCTGGATGCGACGGTCACCTCGGGCAATACGCTCATCCAGGCGGATTCCGTGGCCGACGTGGCCAAGACCATATCCTGCGGGGTTTCGGGTTCGGGCATACTCGGAGCCCAGGGCAACGAGGCCACCGCCGTTATCAACACCCTGGTGAGGGCCTTTGCAGAAAACGCCATTTTGATCTCGACCCATGACGTCGCCATCCTCGCGACAGTCGAAAACACGGCGAGCTCCGATGCAAAAGGAGGCGCTTTCGGCGCCATCGCCGTCGGGGCCATGGTCTCGGACGTGAACCTGGGCAGGGGCCATGACGTGTATGAGGTCGAGGCAGCGGCAGGGACAGGAACAAAGGTCCATGCCAGAAGCCTTCGAATCACGGCCGGCAGCACGGACGACCTGCTCTCCGAGAGCACAGCAGGCGGCGGAGGCGCTATTGCCGCTGCAGGCGCCGAATCAACGGTAAGGAGCGACCAGGCTACCCTGGCCCGGATCGGTGAGAACGCCCGAATCGAAGTGGGGGGGCTGGTCATGAACTCCCTCCACACCCAGGACATGGATGCCTCGGCCGACAGTTATGCGATTGCAGCGGCTGCCGGCAGCGGCGCCGGGGTCAGCAACACCATCACCACCAGGGCCAATGTGGACATCGGCGCCGGCGCCCTGGTCAATTCGGGAAATATCCTGATCAATGCGAAGAATCAGCTCACCAAGGACGATTTCAAGGACAGCAGCAACCTGCGGTCCGGTTCGGCCAGCGGCGCAAATATCACCGTCCTTCAGAGTGAGACCCATATCGGTGAAGGTTCACATCCCTTTGAGGCGGTGGTCACGATCGGGGACGGGGCCGAACTGACGGTAGCGGGTGACAATCAGAACCCGGGGGTGTTTAAAATCGAAGCCCTGAACAAGATCACGGCCTTTGACAGCGTCAGGATCGAAAGCGTGTCCGGTTTTGGGGTTTCCACAGGCATTTCAAGGGTGGAATCCGACACCCTGGCTGCGATCAACGTAAATGGCGCGGTGCTGGAAAGCAAGGCCGGGGACGTTTACCTGACGGCCAAGACCGACGCCACCGTCAGTGCCAGTGCGAATCTCTTTGTGGCCACGGCCCTGACCGGAGCGGCAGGTGCCGAGGCCACGGCGAACACCAACGCTGCCAATCAGATCAACCTCAACAACGGGGCCGCCGTCAAGGGCAGCGACGTGTACCTGTACGCCGGCCGGGACAGCTCCGAGGTGCCCAACATCATTTTTACCTTCGCCAATGTCGAACTGACGGCCATATCCATGTATCCCAACATCACTGTTCCGGTTCCCACAGCGGACATTACGGAAACCAACACGGTCAATGTCCTTGACGCTGCCTCCATTCGGGCCATGGAGGATGTCAACCTGGTGGCGGACGAGGGAATCGGTGGCCAAGACCGGCGAATGACGGACGGGGTTGCCCTGTCCCTGTCCCTGATCCCTTACGGGTTTCCCATCCCCGGGTATGGGTCGGTCACAAGTACAAATGAGGTGAACATCGATGACCAGGCAAGGATCGAGGCCGGTATCAACAACCAGGCGATCCTGCTGATCAAGCCCGTCACGTTCAGGGGCGAGCCGAATATCAATCCTGACCGGCTTGAAGCGGCTGCGGCGGATCGAATCCTCACCGAGGCGGAGAAACTGGCAGAGGGGATTTCCTCAGAGGTCGAATACGAATACTGTGCCCTGAACGCCGGTGAGATCGCCTTCACGGTATATACCGGAACGGTGATCCAGGTCGTCGGCGACAGCGAGGGAAAACCTGTTGGCAGTGGGGAGATCGACGCATTTTACCGTTACAGGATCGAGAGCGACGACGCTGCCCGGATTGTCCTGAACCAGGAGGACTTTACGGATACGAGCAGGTGGGAAAAACTCGTCATCGCCTATGACCTCGCGATACTTGATGAAGCAGAGCCGGTCGCTCTACAGAAGGGGCAGATCGTCAGAACGGAAGAAAACGAGCTGTACCGGTATATGGGAGAAAATGTCGCCGATATTGATTTGCATGGGGCGGATTATAGCGATGCTGACAAGTGGGGACAGATTGGGCCCAACATTTACGAGAGCGATGTGACGCTTTCCCTGCAGGAGACTTTGCAGAACAAGTTCTATGTTATCAAGCCCACGCGGGTGGAAGCCCCGACCCTTTCGCTTCAGAATGTGGGCGCCATCCTCCTTGCCCAGCGCCGGGAAATCCTGGACTGGATTACGAACCATTCCAGCAATGCGGAGGCGGTGGCCCGTTATGAGATCGCGTTGGCCATGGTGGAAGAGACCCTGGCGGAACTGGGCCTCATGGATATTTACGAGGGCGAGGGGGAAAATGTGCAGGTCGCCAATGAAGGCCTGGATGTCCTGTTCCTGGAAGTGCCGGATATTTACGCATCGCCCGGCTCCATCTTCATCAAGGCGGATGCAGATTCCCGAACTGTCTTTGAGCCCCTGGTAGGTACCCAGCTCGTTGCAAGGGCCGGAGCTAGGATCAGCGTATTCAATGAAACGCCTTTTTCCATGACCATCAGCGACACAGTGATTCGGGACACGAGAAGGGTTACGGTGGTGGACGGAGACTACACCGTCCTTGCTCCGGGCAATGTTTACTTCAACAACAGGGGATTGACCGCAGTTCAAGACCCTGAAGCCAAGAATATTTCGGTCACCCAGGATTCCTTGAGCCGGGACCCGGAGGATTACGATCTGGAAATAGATATCCCCGAGAAGATCGGGCAGGATCTCTATATACTCGGCCAGGTGGTCAACGAAGTGGGCAACGTGACCCTGATCAACAATGAAGGCAGCATCAATGTCTCCGGTGAAATCCGGGCCAAAAACGTGATCATCCAGGCAGCCGAGGACTTTAACCTGGACACCGAAGACTGGTTCCACAACATGGATCCCCGCCAGTACCCGGGTCTCGATGCATTCCGACAGCTGGTTTTCGATCAGGTCGGAAACTTGCCTAAGACCTATGACGAAAACCCGCTTGAACTCGACCCGTGGAGCGGCGCAGTCCTTGCCCAGGGCCGGGTTGCAGTCACGGCCCGGTACCTCAACATCAACGGCCTGATCCAGAGCGGGGTTCAGACCATTGCCCTGTATGTGGATGAAAGTTTTGCCCCGGCAGGAACCACCTCTTTCCTGGACAATGACGGCAGACCGCTTGCGGGCATCAGTTTCGGGGCGGACAGGGTTCCTGTGGACGGTTACTTCGACGCCCGGAAAGGCGCCATTGTGGTCAACGAGATCATCCCCAAAGGCGGCACCATAGACCTGGCCGGCCAGATCCTGAGCACGGGAAACGGCATGCTCCGGGTGGCCCACGGGTATTCGGACGTGGACATTCAAAACGACAGCGCGTACGATTTGATCCTCAACCGGATCGACACCACCATCATGCGGGAGGGCAGGATCACCATCACCGACACGGCGCGCCTGCAAAAGGTGCTCTACGAGGTGGATGGGGAGCAGGTGAAAGAGACGATCTTTCAGGGGGTCTTGACCGAAGAAGATCCGGCCGGCGGCACATCCCGGATCGTCTATGAAGAGGTGGGATCTCAACCGCACGATCTTTCAGAGACCATGCAATACCAGCCGCGGGAAGGGCTCGATTACGTGTGGACCGAAGGCCAGGAGAAGACAACCGTCGTCGTAACCTATTATAAAAAGAGAAGCTTCAATCTGTTCGGTTTTGACTGGGATTCTCTCGCAAAGGATGAAAACTACGAGTGGCGGAGGATCAATTACAGGGATGAATTTCCGCTTCTTGAGTCAGAAATCCTCGCGGTAGAGCCTGATTATGATGCAGCGATGCCAATGAATGAGACCCTTGTGACGGGTCAGACTGTCAACACCTACGACAACGTCGACAAGGTTTATCAGGTTTACATGTACCAGGGCCCCACAGCGGAGATTGATTTAGTCACAGCCGACTACACGGATACCAGCAAGTGGGTTACCTCCGCGTTAGAGCCTGATTATGATGCAGCGTTGCCGATTGAAAAGACCCTCGAAACGGGTCAGACTGTCAAAACCTACGATAAGCTCGACAAGGTTTATAAGGTTTACATGTATCAGGGCCCCACAGCGGAGATTGATTTAGTCACGGCCGACTACACGGATACGAGCAGGTGGGTGAAGGAAA